>CAXNFO010000057.1:0-8499 GCA_964201395.1 Limnohabitans sp. | reverse complement strand
AAGCACCCAAACCCACCCACAGCGCATGCACCTGTTGTTGTAAATCTTTGGCCCAGGTGCGCCGGTCGCGGCCCGCATCCAGCTCGGGTTGGCCCCAGGCCACGTGGACATGCAAGCCACTGGCGCAAGCCGTGCGCCACAAAGAATCCACCAAGCTTTCGTCGCCGACAAAACTCACCGCCTGGCTGGTTTGCCCGCTGCGGGCATCGACATAGCGCAGCGCCGTTGGCAACACCGGCGCGTTGGCGCTGATGGCCGCTTGGATCAAATTTGCATGGAAGGGCAGCAACTGCAAACCATCACTGGTGGTGCCCTCTGGAAACACCGCCAACACCTCGCCAGCCTGCAAGACCTCGACCATTTGGTGCACCACCCGCATCGCATCGCGCCGCGAAGCGCGCTCAATGAACAAGGTGCCAGCGGCGGCAGCCATGGGGCCAATCAAGGGCCAATGGTGCACCTCGGACTTGGCCACAAAACGCGCATGCGAACAGGCGTGCAAAACCAAGATGTCCAGCCAGGTCACATGGTTACACACCATCAACACCGGACCGTGGGTGGGCACATCGCCCTGCGAGTGCAATGCCACCCCCAGGGCTTTGAGCATGTCGCGCGACCACTGCTCCACGGCCTGGGCGCGCTGCGCTGGGCTCATTTGGCCAAACTGACGGCGTATGCGCCAGTTGCCGCGCCCCAACAGGGTTGCGATGTGCGCCAAGCGCCAAATGCCCCTCAACCAGCGCATGGCTTGGGTTCGGCAGAACGTGTCATGGGGCGCGATAAACGGGTCGCCCACCCACCCAGGTGGCGCGCACCGCACCCGGCAGGGCTGAGCCACCAATGTCAAAGGCAAACGGCGTGTGCTTGCACTGGCTGCGCAAGTTGTGGGCATGCACCGGCCAAATGGTGCTGGGGTCGTAGACACAGACATCGGCGCTAGCGCCCACTTGCAAACGCCCCAAACCACCCGCCTGGCCCGCGCCGCACTGGCTCAGCAATTTGCCCGGCGCCGAAGTCACCACCTGCAAAGCCCGCTGCACACCCACCGCCGGGTCTTGCCCCCATTTGAGGGCCAAACCCAGCAACAACTCCAAGCCACTGGCACCCGGCTCGGCTTGGGCAAACGGCAGGGCTTTGGCGTCGCCCTCCACCGGGGTGTGGTCAGAGACCAAGGCATCGATGGTGCCGTCGCGCAAGCCCTCGCCCAGGGCCGCGCGGTCGGCCTGCTGGCGCAGCGGCGGATTCAGCCGAGCCCGGCTGTCAAAGTAACCAATGTCCACATCGATCAAGTGCAGCGAGTTGATGCTCACATCACAGCTGATGTTCAAGCCCTCGGCTTTGGCCTGGCGCACCAAGGCCACGCCCGCTGCACTCGAGAGGCGGCACACATGCACCCGCGCCCCGGTGATGCGCATCAGCGCAATGATGGTGTTGAGGGCAATGGTTTCGGCCGCCACCGGCACGCCACTCAAGCCCAAGCGCGTGGCCAAGGGACCACTGGCAGCCACGCCTTTGCCCAAATACAACTCTTGCGGGCGCAGCCACACGCTGTAGCCAAAGGTGGCGGCATATTGCATGGCGCGCTGCAACACCTGGGTGTTGCCCACCGCTTGCTCGGCCTGGCCAAAGCCCACGCAACCGGCCTCGGTCAATTCGTTCATTTCGGTCAGCACTTCACCGGCCAAGCCCCGGGTCAGCGCGCCCAGTGGGTAGACCTGCGAGAGCTGCAAGCGCTCGGCGCGAAAACGCAGCATGTCCACCAAACCGGGCTCATCGAGCACCGGGTCGGTGTCGGGCGGGCACACCAAGCTGGTGACGCCACCGGCCACCGCAGCAGCCAACTCGCTGTCGAGCATGCGCTCGTGCTCATGGCCGGGCTCGCCCAAGCGGGCACACAAATCCACCAAGCCAGGAATGACCACGTGTTCACGCGCCTCAAACAGCGCATCGGGCACAAAACCGCTGGGGGCATGGCCAATGGCCACAATGCAACCGTCAGCGATGGCCACGTCGGCCACCGCGTCGAAACCGCTGGCGGGGTCGATCACGCGGCCGTGTTGGATCAAGGTTTTCATGCTTCGTTCCCCGCCACGATGGACATCACCGCCATGCGCACCGCAATGCCAAAAGTGACCTGCGGCAAGATCACGCTTTGCGCGCCATCGACCACCGCCGAATCAATTTCCACCCCCCGGTTGATGGGGCCGGGGTGCATCACGATGGCGTCGGGCTTGGCGCATTGCAGCTTGGCCTCGGTCAGGCCAAAGCCTTTGAAATACTCTTGGCTCGAGGGCAACAAGGCGCCACTCATGCGCTCGTTTTGCAGCCTGAGCATGATGACCACATCGCAGTCTTGGATGCCCGCTTCCAACTGGTGGAACACCTTCACACCCATGTGCGAGAGGTCACCGGGCACCAAGGTTTTGGGGCCCACGACACGCACTTCGGCGCAACCCAAGGTGGTCAGGGCATGGATGTCCGAGCGCGCCACCCGCGAGTGCAGCACATCGCCCACGATGGCCACGCGCAGGTTGGCAAAGTCGCCCTTGTAGTGGCGAATGGTGTACATGTCGAGCAAGCCCTGGGTCGGGTGGGCATGGCGACCGTCACCGGCATTGACCACATGCACATGCGGGGCCACATGCTCGGCAATCAGATAAGGCGCGCCCGACTCGCCGTGGCGAACCACAAAAATGTCGGCGGCCATGGCCGACAAGTTGGCAATGGTGTCGAGCAGCGATTCGCCCTTGCTGGCCGAGCTGCGCGCGATATCGAGGTTGATCACATCGGCCGACAAGCGCTTGGCGGCAATTTCAAAGGTGGTGCGGGTGCGGGTGCTGTTTTCAAAGAACAGGTTGAACACGCTTTTGCCCCGCAGCAGCGGCACTTTTTTCACCTCGCGGTCGCTCACCGA
Source organism: Limnohabitans sp. (assembly GCA_964201395.1). Lineage (GTDB taxonomy): Bacteria > Pseudomonadota > Gammaproteobacteria > Burkholderiales > Burkholderiaceae_C > Limnohabitans. The sequence continues at coordinate 5,585 of CAXNFO010000057.1, read as the reverse complement.
GACAAACTGGCTGGCCGTGTCCAAGATGTGGGTGATGATGTCCTTGGGCAAACCCTCGGTGGAGAGCAGGTGAATCAGCTCACCATTTTTGTTCAGTTGCGGGTTTCGTTTGTACAGCACCGTCAGCCCCTGAGAGAAAAGGTCAAGCGCCCATAGATATCGCGTTGCAGGCTTAGCTTTTGATCCGCTGGCAAGCTCAACCGGGCAGCGGCGCAATCGGCCTGGATGGGCAACTCGCGCCCGCCTCGGTCGACCAACACCGCCAAGCGCACGCTGGCCGGTCGCCCGTAGTCATACAACTCGTTGATCACCGCCCGCACCGTGCGCCCGGTGTAGAGCACATCGTCAATGATCCACAGGTGCGCGCCTTCGATTTCAAACGGTAGGCGGGTGACGCCGCCATCGGCCAGGCCACGGCGCGCAAAATCATCGCGGTGCATGGCCGATGAAATCACCCCCGCCGGCTCGCTCAAGCCCAAGTCGGCCTGCAAGCGCTCGGCCAACCAAGCCCCGCCAGAAGTGATGCCGACCAAGCGGTCGTTGGCACCCCATTGCGGCTGCAAGGCGCGCAGCAAATCGCCATACAAGCTCTCGGCGTTGAGCGACAAGCTTCCACTCATGTGGCCATCTCCTGAAAAAACTGCTGCAAGATGATGCTGGCACTGGCCGCATCCACATCTTTGGCACCGTTGGCCAAGGCTTCGGTGGTGCTGTAGCGCTCATCGACCTCAAACACCGGCAGGCCAAAGCGACCGTGCAATTGGCGCGCAAAGCGCCGGGCGCGCAAGGTGTTTTCATGTTCTGCCCCATCGGGGTGAATCGGCACGCCCACCACCAAGGCATCGGGTTGCCAATCTTGGATGCAACGGGCAATCAAAGGCCAGCGCGCATCGCCTTGGGCTTGCAAATGGCCTTGGGGCGAGGCCTGACACAGCAAGCGGTTGCCCACCGCCACACCGGTGCGACGGGTGCCAAAGTCAAAGGCCAAAAACGTTTGCAATTGGGGCGCAACCTGGCGTGGGCCGGTCATCACGCCTGCGCTCATGCGTGCCCCGCGTCGGGCGACAGCATCCACGACTGCAAGCCCAGCAAGGACAGGGCTTTTTCGTAGCGCTGTTCGCACGGGGTGTCAAAAATCACCGCGGCATCGGCCTCTACCGTGAGCCAGGCGTTTTCGGCCAACTCAGACTCGAGCTGGCCCTGCCCCCAAGCGGCATACCCCAAAGAAATCAGCACCTTGCGCGGGCCCGCCCCAGTGGACAAGGCCTCGAGCACGTCTTTGGAGGTGGTCATGTCCAGGCCGCCCGGCACCGACAAGGTGGAGGCATAAGCAGACTCGGTGGTTTCGCTGGACTCGCTGGTGGGGGCCAACACCGGTTCGTGCAGCACAAAACCGCGCTCGGTGTGCACCGGGCCGCCGTGGTAGACAGGGGTTTGGTTCAGGTCTTCGCGGTGCAGGGGCAAGTCGACTTTGTCAAACAAACCGCGCACATTGATGTCGCTGGGCTTGTTGATCACCAGGCCCAAAGCCCCTCGGTCGCTGTGTTCACACAGGTAGACCACGCTTTTGGCAAAGGATTCATCGGACAATCCGGGCATGGCGATCAAAAAATGATGCGTCAGGTTGATCGGTTCGGAATCCATGGACATGGGCGCATTTTAATGTTGAAGACAAACACCTCGGGCCAGCCCCGCTTTGACACCGGTTTGGTGTGGTTTCGGCGCGATCTGCGGGCCAGCGACAACGCCGCGCTGCACCACGCCTTGAGCCAATGTGCCCACGTGCATGCGGTGTTTGTGCTCGATCGCGACATCTTGGACCCCCTGCCCCGCTGCGACCGCCGGGTGGACTTTATTCTGGGCAGCCTGCAAACCTTGGATGAAGCGCTGCGCCAACTCGCTGGCCAGCCCCACGCCGGCCTGATCGTGCGCCATGGCTGGGCGGCCCAAGATGTCAACGCATTGGCCTGCGAACTTGGCGCTCAAGCGGTGTTTGCCAACCACGACGACGAACCCGCCGCCATCGAGCGCGACAACCAGGTGCGCACCCTGTTGGCCCAACAAGGGAAAGACTTTTTCACCTTCAAAGACCATGTGGTGTTTGAGCGCCAAGAAGTGCTGACCCAAAGCGGCACACCCTATGGGGTGTTCACCCCGTATAAAAACGCCTGGCTGAAAAAACTCCAACCCGCCGAGCATTTGGCCGCTTGGCCCTGCGACGGTTTGCCAGGGCGCTTGGCCGCTCGGCCCAGCAACATGCGCCAGCCACCCCCCACCCCAACAGACATTGGCTTTGTGCCCAGCAACCTGAGCGCGTTGCCAGTGGTGTGCGGTGCGCCCGGGGCGCAACTGGCCTTGGCAGACTTTGTGAACCGCATCGACCACTATGAAGACACGCGCAATTTCCCCGCGGTCAAAGGGCCCAGCTACCTGAGCGTGCACCTGCGCTTTGGCACGGTGTCGATCCGCGAACTCGCACGCTTGGCGCACACCCGCATGCAACAAGGCTCGGCGGGTGCGGCGGTGTGGCTCTCAGAGTTGATTTGGCGCGATTTTTACCACCAAATTTTGCACCACCACCCCCGCGTGGTGGCGCAAGCCTTCAAGCCCGATTACGACCGCATCGAATGGGAAAGCGGCACCGCCGCGCAGACCTTGTTCCAAGCCTGGTGCGATGGAAAAACCGGCTATCCCCTGGTCGACGCGGCGATGGCGCAAATCAACCAAACCGGCTACATGCACAACCGCTTGCGCATGGTGGTGGCGAGTTTTTTGGTGAAAGATTTGGGCATTGACTGGCGCTGGGGCGAGCGCTATTTCGCGCAACACCTGATTGACTTTGATCTGGCCGCCAACAACGGCGGCTGGCAATGGGCCAGCTCCAGCGGGTGCGATGCACAACCCTACTTTCGCATCTTCAACCCGATCAGCCAAAGCGAAAAGTTCGATCCCCAAGGCAAATTCATCCGACGCTACCAACCGCAACTGGCCGAGATGCCCGAGCGCTGGATCCATGCGCCGTGGCAAGCCCCACCCATGGTGCTGCAAGCCGCCGGCGTGCGCTTAGGGCAAAACCAAGCCCTGCCCATCGTCGACCATGCGGTGGCGCGTGACGCCACCTTGGCGCGTTATGCGGTGGTCAAAAAACCGGGGGCTTGAGCGCGCAGCTCAGACAGCGCTGGCGCGCAGAGCCGCCAGCAAGTTGGGGTCGGGTGCGCGCACAAAACCCGCCGCGTATTGGTGCAGCAAACGCATCATCTCTTGCACAGCGGGTGCGGCTTGATTGGCGGCTGCCTGCAAGCTGTTTTGCGCCAAGGCGGTTTCAATGCAGTGCATCAGCGCGGCACACAAGTCGGCCATGCCATCGAGCTGCATGTCACTGAGCAACAGGTGCAATTGCGCGGTCGGGGCCAAGCAGGCCTGGGCGGCCAGCGCATCTTGCGGCGCATCCGCCCAACGCTGCAAAACGGCTTGCCAGTCTTCCAACTGGGCGTGCACAAACTCCAAGAACATGGCGCTCAAGGCTTCGGCTTGTTGGCTGGGCGTGGGTGCCAGCGGGGCGAGCCCAGGCGCGGCCTGCATGATGCGACCGCACACCACGGTATGCCATTTTTGCCAAGGGGCTGCCGGGGCGGTCAGGGACAAATGGTCAAAAAAGTGGGCTGACAAAGCCCAAAATATGCGCACATGGGGGTCTGAAGGCTTGTGCTCGGCCACCGCTTGTTGACACAAGCCGTGCAGCGCCAAGGCGGGTGCTTGTGCCACGTGGGGCCGGCCACGCAGCAAATTCAACATGCACTGATCAAAAGCACGGCGCCAATCGGTGGCGACCGCAGAGCCAGGCACGCTCATGGCAAACAAACCGTGAGGCGCTTAAATTTCGACCATTTCAAAGTCTTCTTTGCGCGCACCGCATTCGGGGCAAGTCCAGTTCATGGGGACTTGATCCCAAGGGGTGCCGGGCGCAATGCCTTCATCTGGGGCGCCAGCGGCTTCGTCGTAAATCCAGCCGCAAATCAAACACATCCAAGTTTTAGCCACAGTCAAGCCTTCAAGGTTCAAGGGGAAAAGGTGGGGGGTTGGCCACGGGGGCTCGCATAGAATGGGTCGCATTGTATAGATCACCATGGCGCAAGAATTCCGCTCTCAAGACCCCCCCACGCTGGAAGAAGAAGGCGGTGCACCCGCTTGCGTGATGTGCTTCAACGCCAACGACGCCAGCGGTGCGGGCGGGCTGGGTGCCGATCAACTCACCATCGCCTGTGTCGGTGCCCACCCCCTGGGTGTGGTGACCGGCGTTTACATCCGCGACAGTGCAGAAATCTTTGACTTCATGTCCATGGATGAAGACACCGTGGCCGAACAAGCCCGGGTGGTGCTCGAAGACAGTTCGGTACAGGTGTTCAAAGTGGGCTTTTGCGGCAACCCCGAGACCTTGAGCGTGGTGGCCCAAACCTGCAGCGACTATGCCCAAGTGCCAGTGGTTGCCTACATGCCCAACCTGTCGTGGTGGGACGAAGAACAAGCCGACGCCTACCAAGACGCTTTTTTGGAATTGATGCTGCCCCAAACCACGGTGCTGGTGGGCAACCACAGCACCTTGTGGCGTTGGCTGCTGCCCGACTGGTCCAACAGCAAAAGCCCCGGCCCGCGCGACTTGGCCCGTGCGGCCAGTGAAAAAGGCGTGCCCTATGTGTTGGTCACCGGCATTGCACAGCCCGACCAGCACATCGAAAACGCCTTGGCCACACCCCTGACGGTGTTGGCCACCGAGCGCTTTGAGCACATCGATGCCATGTTTTCGGGCGCGGGCGACACCTTGAGCGCCGCCTTGGCCGCCTTGCTCGCCGCTGGTACCGATTTGGAAGCCGCCAGCCTGGAGGCCCTCAATTACCTCGACCATTGCCTGGACAGCGGCTTTCGCCCTGGCATGGGCCACGTGGTGCCCGACCGCCTGTTCTGGGCCCACGGTGAGGAAGAAGAAGACCCCACCGAAGTGGGCACCGAATTTGCACTTCCCCGTCACGAAACCAAACACTGACGACACAGCCCATGACCGATCTGAACCAAACCCTTTTCGACCGCGCACGCCTTGTCATCCCTGGCGGCGTCAATTCACCCGTTCGTGCTTTTCGTGCCGTGGGTGGCACACCGCGTTTTGTCAAACGCGCCCAAGGTGCGTATTTTTGGGACGCCAACGACAAACGCTACATCGACTACATCGGCTCATGGGGCCCAATGATCTTGGGCCATGGCCACCCTGCCGTGGTCGAAGCCGTGCAAAAAGCGGTGCTCGAAGGTTTCTCCTACGGCGCTCCCACCGAGCGCGAAATTGAACTCGCCGAAGCGCTCTTAAAACTCATGCCCTCGATGGACATGGTGCGCCTGGTCAGCTCGGGCACCGAAGCCGGCATGAGCGCCTTGCGTTTGGCGCGTGGTGCCACTGGCCGCAGCAAGATCATCAAGTTTGAAGGCTGCTACCACGGCCACGCCGACGCGCTGTTGGTGAAAGCCGGTTCGGGCTTGGCCACCTTTGGCAACCCCACCAGCGCCGGTGTGCCGCCTGAAGTGGTGCAACACACCTT
>CAXNFO010000056.1:0-8509 GCA_964201395.1 Limnohabitans sp. | reverse complement strand
TGCACAGACTGGCAATGGAGAGTCGGATCAGGTGTTTCATGGTTGTCTCGCTCGGTGGGGGTGAAGGGGCGTTTACTGCGCAGGGCAAAAAAATGTATCAGCCAAACGGGGGGGATGCCATCGGCATTGACCCCAATGGGCCCGGCATGTCGGTGGCGCAAGCCTTCAGCGGGGCGGTGTAAAGGGGTGCGCTTGGTAATCCAATTGGCGTGCAATAAAGCCCTTGAGCATGGCCAAGCCTCGGCGCATGGCTTCGCTGTCGGGCATCAGGCCGGGGTTGATGAAGATGTGCGGCGCACCGGCCAAGATGGCCAGCTCCACTTGGCCCCCGCGTTGGGTGTAACGCTGCGCAAACTCGGCCGCTTTGTCATTGGCAAAGCCCGGCAGCACATCGGCGCCGGCTTGGATCAGCAACAGCGGCGGGGTGGCCAAGGCCTCTGGGGTTTGGATGACATGCAGTGGGCTTTCAGCGCGCACGCCTTCAACCCCACCAAAATAATCATACAAATTGAAGTGATCGTATTTGTGCGGCGCCACGGGCGATTTTTCGGTCATGGCGGTGATCAGGTCATAGCCGCAACCGCTGCAAATCAGGTAGGCCAAGGCGGCGTTGTGCGGGCCTGCCTCGCCGCTGGCATAGGCCGCATGGCGCGGGCGCATGCCGGCCATCAGCACCTGGTGGCCACCGCTGGAAAAGCCCAACGCACCCATGCCTTCGGGTGTGGCGTCAAAGTCGGCCGCGTGGGCTTTGAGCCAGACGATGGCACTGTGGATGTCTTGCATCGCCGCCGGATGCGGGGCTTGGCCATTCAGGCGAAAGTCCACCGACGCCACCACCATGCCCAGCGCCGCCAACTGCTGGTCGACCGGGCCGTCGCGGGTGCGGTCAAAGCGGTTCCAACCGCCGCCGTGCACATCTAGCAGCATCGGCCAAGGTTGTGGGCCGGGCTGGGCCGGCATGTGGATGCGGCATTGCAAATCCATGCCCGATGCGGTTTTGTAAACCACATCTTTTTCGATCACATCGAGTGGGTTGTGCAGGTCAAACATGGTGGCTTTCGTGGTTGGGTGTGCCAGTCTAAGTCCAGCCTGAGCGCCGGGCGTGAAAAACAAGGGTTCAAACCATTTCAGCGGTTGATCAAGTTTTGCAAATGGGCACAAGCCGCCATGATGCTGTCAAACCGGGGTTGGTGCGTGGATAGCAAACCATCTTCCAGCATGGCGGCGTAGTCTTTTTCCAGTGCAGCCATTGCACCCCCTTCGGGAATGATCTGAATGTGCCCCCCAACGGCCGTTTTGTAGTCAATGGGTTGATGGGCGGCATCTTTCTCGGCGAAGAACATGGACTTGTGCAGAGCCACATCGCGGGCAAGCGCTTGATCTGAAATGGCTGCTTGAGCATGGCCAGATTCGGCCATGGCAGCCAGGTCGTACCAGTGGCGTGAATAGCGATCGCCCCGCAACCTGCCTTGACGGCAGTACACATGCGCGGCTGTGGCCTTTTCCCAAAAAGTCCGCTCCGCTGCCATGTCGCAAGCCACGGCGCGTCGTTGGTGTGGTTCGCCCGTGGCCCGCCCGCCAAACTCCAGCTGAATCGTGGACTTGGTGTAGCCCATGCCCATCTTGATGGGCGCGTAGGCCAACAGCAGTTTCTCCCGATCAAGACCAGCCAGCGACAGGCTGCTTTGCAATCCATCGCGCTCAAGGGCTGAGCGCAGGATCGGCAGCACTTCGCCCTCAACCCACTGCGGCAAGCGTGCGCGAACGTGGTCGGAGATTTTTTTGGCTTGACTCGCTGTCTCGGGGATGGGGTTGCCATCGCGCAGCAAATCGGGGGCGATCGCACGGATGTCGCAAGTCAGATCGATGTCTTCTGAAAAGCGGTCAATGATTTTGTAGGCCTTGGACAGCGATGTGCCACCTTTGAAAGTCAGCTTGTTGGCCAGTGGCGATTGGTCAATCACCGACAACACCCACACCACCCAAACGTCTTTTTCCAAAAGATGTGGTGCGCGGCCTGTTTGCGCAGCGGCGACCTCCAGTGCTTCAGCCCGGTCTTCGCGGCTGAGGCTGAGCCAGGCCTCAGCCAAGGCCTGCCTCGCTGACCGCTTTGGCCATCCAACTGGGCAAGCCTGCGCGCGCCTGAATCAAGGCCTTCCATTCTTGGGTGGGCAGCTGGCGCTTGATCCCTTCAAGCGCCAGGGGCGTTTGTTCTGGCCCCAGCCAAATCAGTGCGCGAATGACTTGGCCCGCCGGGCGCTTGCCCAGCAGCATTTGCCAGCGGTTGCCGTGTTGGAGTTCGATCGCCCGGTTGCCCAAGGTCAGTCGCCGCGAAGGCCCAGAGGTGAGGTAAACCTCGCGGGTGGGCACCTGTGTGGTCAAGCCCAGCGCATTGGCCTCGGCCGCGCCGCTGGCCACCACGGTTTCGCCACTGGCCGACTCGATGGCTTGCACCACCGATGCGGACGTGGGCGGGCGCACACCAAAGCGGCCCTGAACGGGCACTGCGTAGGCACCCCGACCAAGCCTGAGCAGCTTGCCATCGCGTGCCAGGCGCGAGAGCGTTTGATCAACCGCCGCACGCGACCCCAGGTGCAAAAAGTCTTTGGGCGACAGCAAGCCGCCCTCAGGCAGAGATTGCGCTTGCAAAAGGATGTTTTGGGCAAGTGGGCTCATGATGCTTTTGTCAGAAGTTTAAATCAACTTCTGACAAAAAGACGCGCATGTACTGGCTAAAGGTAAAAAAATATGCCCCTTATGTGACTTTCTTGGGAGCGGCCGCCTCATTGCTGGGATGAAGAGCAGCGCAAGCACTTTCCACATGTGAGCGACTTGCTCGCCTTGTGTGATGCAACACAACAAATCTACCTAGGACTGCCACCGTTGACTGTTGAATGGCACAAAAAATGGGAGAAACGCAGTAAAAGGTGAAATCCTCACAAGGCCGCTGGCATCAAGCCGACGTGATGGGTCGAGGCCGGCTGGGCCAAGCGCTCAAGGCGGCAGCCAGCACGATCAACCCGCCGCCAATCAGGGTGCGGGCCGACAGTTCGGACACGCCCAGCGCCACCGATGAAAGTGCGGCAAACACCACTTCAGACAGCATCACCAGCGCCGTGGTGTGGGCGCTCAGGCGCGCTGCGCCGTATTGCAGCGCCAGGTTGGAGGCCAAAAACGTCAGCCCCAAGCCCAGGGCATACGGCCACCACGACAGGTCGGGGGGCAAGGTGGTGTGGCCCAAGTCCACCCACACCACCGCCAAGCCCAGCGAGAGCGCGGTGCCACCGGCAAACATGGCGATCATGCGCGCCCCAGAGGGCGTGTCGTGGTGGCGGCGCAGCAGCGCATTGGTCCAGGCAAAGCTGGCCCCGCCCATCAGGGCCAGGTAGTCGGATGCACTCTCGGGCCAGGGCCAAGGGGTGTCAGGGGTTTTGAGCACCAGCGCCACGCCCACCAGGGCCAGGGCCAAGCGCCACAAAGCGCCACGGGTGGGGCGCTCGCCCAGCACCCACCAAGCGATGGGGATGGACCACGCGGGCATCACATAAAACAGCAGCACCACCCGCACCACGTCGCCGGTGGCCACCGCCCAGTTGAAGCCCACATTGGTCAAGCCGGCGGCAATCATCAGCGTCCACAGCGCCGGGGTGTTGAGCAGCTGTTGCCAAGCTGTGGGCTTCCAAAAACTGAGCACCACCAAGGCCAAGCCAAAAATCAGGCCACTCGACCACAGCGGGTGCAAGCCCAGGGCTTGCATTTCGCGCAAGGGCCACCACGACAAGCCCCAGACCAAGGCGTTGAGCAGCAGGCCCATGACGGGCCAAATGGGGCGGGCGTGCATGGGTGAGGGGGTTAGCCGTGTGAGTGGTCGTCGCGGGCGATTTTCATCAACCGATCGACTTCGGCGGCGTGAACCACGGTGTTGGACGCATGCCAGCGCTGAATGAGCCACATGAATCCAGCCACGATCAGGCCAAAACCGGTGATGGCACCAAACGCACTCAGGCCCATGCCGGTGGAGAAGGTGTACAAGAAGCCCAGCGCCAAAATGCACGCTTGTTCGTTGAAGTTTTGCACCGCGATGGAGCGGCCCGCGCCCATCAGGCTGTGGCCCCGGTGTTGCAGCAAGGCGTTCATGGGCACCACCAAAAACCCGCCCAAGCCACCCAGCATGATCAAAAACGGCGCGGCCACCCAGACGTTGTCAATGAAGTTCATGCCCAGCACCACCACACCCATGCCAATGCCCAGGGGCATGACGCGGGTGGCGTGGTGCAGCTTCATGCGCATGGACGCGATCACCGCGCCCACGGCCGTGCCAATCGCCACCACACCGACCAGACCCGAGGCCTGGGTGGTGGTGTAGCCCAGCGCAGCGGCGCTCCAGGCCAGCACGATGTAGCGCAGGTTGCCACTCACGCCCCAAAACAAGGTGGTGGTGGACAAGGAGATTTGGCCCAACTTGTCGCGCCACAACAGCATGTTGCAGCGCCAAAAGTCGGGCACCAAGGCGGCCAGGTTGTAGGCCAAGCTGTGGCTGGTGTCGCTGCGCAGGGGAATCATGTCCACGCCGGTGTGCGGGATGCGGGTGTTGAACCAAGCGGCCAGGGCGTAAATGAACACCAAGATGCAAATCGCCGCTTCAGGCGCGGAGTCCACACCGGTGTCGATCAGCGGAAAGTCCAGGGTCAGCAACCAGCCCGACAGGTGTGGCCCGACCAGTTGGCCGCCCACCAGCACGCCCAAAATGATGGAGGCAATGGTCAGCCCCTCAATCCAGCCATTGGCCTTGACCAACATCGAGGCGGGCAGCAGTTCGGTCAAGATGCCATATTTAGCGGGTGAATAAGCGGCTGCACCCAAGCCGACGATGGCATAGGCCATCAAAGGGTGCGATCCAAACAGCATCATCAAGCACCCCACCACCTTGATGGCGTTGCTGACAAACATCACATCGCCCTTGGGCCGCGAGTCGGCAAACGCCCCCACAAACGGCGCGAGCACCACGTAAAACAAGGCAAACATGGGCACCAAGGCGGCGCGTTGCCATTCGGCACCGCCCGAGGCCTTGATCAGCTCCACAGCCGCCACAAACAAGGCGTTGTCGGCCAGCGAGCTGAAAAACTGCGCCGCCATGATGGTGTAAAAACCGCGCTTCATGCCAAACAATCAAGGGGAGTTGTGGGGAGGTGCATCGCGGCTTGTGATGGGTGTGTCAGCGCCCGTTCTGCGCTGCACGGGATATTGTTATTTTGAGCACCGTGGTTGAATGCTGGTTTATAACATGCGCCTGCGACAATGCCCCCGCCATGCCCCGCCCCATCCACGCCACCATCCACCTTGACGCGTTAAAGCACAACCTCGCTGTGTTGCGTGCGCGCGCGCAAGACGCGCGGGTCTGGGCGGTGGTGAAGGCCAATGCCTACGGCCATGGCATCGAGCGGGTGTTTGAGGGCTTGCGCGGGGCCGACGGCTTTGCCTTGCTGGACCTGGACGAAGCCCAGCGCGTGCGCAACCTGGGCTGGCGCGGGCCCATTTTGTTGTTAGAGGGTGTTTTTGAGCCGCGCGATTTGGAGCTGTGCTCGCGCCTGGACCTGTGGCACACCGTGCATTGCGACGCGCAAATTGACATGCTCAGCCGCCACAAAACCCAAGTGCCCCAACGGGTGTTTTTGAAAATGAATTCGGGCATGAACCGCTTGGGCTTTGCCCCGGGCCGCTTTCGCGCCGCCTGGAGCCGTTTGAACGCCCTGCCCCAGGTCGACGAGGTGTCGTTGATGACCCACTTCAGCGACGCCGATGGCGAGCGCGGCATCGCCCACCAAACTGCCGTGTTTGCCCAGCATTGCCAAGACCTGCCCGGCGAGCGCAGCCTGGCCAACAGCGCCGCCTTGCTGCGCCACCACCAGGACGCCAGCGTGATGGCCGACTGGGTGCGCCCCGGCATTGCGCTGTATGGCAGCTCGCCCGATCACCCGCAAAACCTGGTGGCGCACTGGGGCTTGCGCCCCACCCTGAGCCTGCGCAGCCAGCTCATTGGCTTGCAAACCTTGGCCGCCGGTGACAGCGTGGGCTATGCCTCGACCTACCGGGCCACCGCCCCGCAACGCATGGGCGTGGTGGCGTGTGGTTATGCCGATGGTTATCCGCGCCTGTGTCCCACGGGCACGCCGGTGCTGGTGGGTGGCGTGCCGACCCGCACCTTGGGGCGGGTAAGCATGGACATGATCGCGGTCGACCTTGAGCCCGTGATCCAAGCCGGTGCCAGCCCCCAAGTGGGCACGGCAGTCACCCTGTGGGGCCAAGACGCGAGCGGTGCGGTGCTGCCCATCGACGAACCCGCGGCGGCGGCGGGCACCATTGGCTACGAGTTGATGTGCGCCCTGGCCGCCCGCGTGCCGGTGAGCACCGACGCCTGAACCTTTCTTAAACACCGACAAGCCCCCAAGGACTGGATGAATACTGCAACCCGCACCCCCGTTTTGGCCTATGCGCTGACCATTTTTTTGAGCGCGTTTTTGCTCTTTCAAGTGCAACCCTTGATGGGCAAGATGATCTTGCCCTGGTTTGGCGGCTCGGCCTCGGTGTGGACCACCTGCATGCTGTTTTTCCAATCGCTTCTGTTGCTCGGCTACCTCTACACCCATTGGTTGGTGCGCCACCTCACACCGACACGGCAAAGCGCTTTGCATGTGGTGTTGCTGCTGGCGTGTTTGTGGTTGCTGCCCATCACCCCCAGTGAGGCCTGGAAGCCCGACGGCGCAGAAAACCCCACCTTGCGCATCTTGGGTTTGTTGACCGCCTCGATTGGCCTGCCCTACTTTGTGCTGTCCACCACCGGCCCCTTGGTGCAAGCCTGGTTTGCCCGCGAGCAGACCGGTCTAGTGCCTTACCGCTTGTTTGCCCTGTCCAATTTGGGCTCGATGTTGGCCTTGCTGGCCTACCCCTTGGCGGTCGAACCGCTGCTGCCCACGCGGGCGCAGTCGTGGGCCTGGTCGGGCTTGTTTTTGTGTTTTGTCGCAGCTTGCGCTTACTTGGCCTGGCGTGGTCGGGGCCATGGCGTGCCAGCCCGTAGCGATCAGTCCGATGGGACCGATGCAGGCACCACCCCAGGCGGGGCCAGTGTGTCTTGGGGTCAGCGCGGCTTGTGGGTGGCCTTGGCCGCCTGCCCGTCCATATTGATGGTCGCCGACACCAGTTTTTTGACCGAAAACATCGCGCCCATCCCCATGCTGTGGGTCGCGCCCTTGGCTTTGTACCTGCTGTCGTTCATCTTGTGCTTTGAGGGCCAAGGCTGGTACCGCCGCACCCTGTGGCTGCCCTTGTTCGTGGTGGCTTTGGGCTTGCTGGCGTATTTGCCCACCCTGGGCATTGGCGAGTGGCCGATTGCCACCACCGTGGGCCTGAACCTGTGTGCCTTTTTTGTGGTCTGCATGGTTTGTCATGGCGAGTTGGCCAAACAGCAACCCGCCAGCCAACACCTCACCATGTACTACCTGATGCTGTCGGTGGGCGGTTTTATGGGTGGCTTTTTTGTCGGCGTGATCGCCCCCTATGGCTTTGACAGCAACTACGAGTTGTCGGTGGGCCTGGTGCTCAGCGCGGTGGTGGTGATGGCCGTGCTGCTCGGGCGCTATGGCCAGTGGCCCCCCAAGGGCCGTGGACCTTTGTGGGTGGTGGGCTTGGCCCTGGTGTTGGGCTTGGGTGTGGTGCGGGTGCAAGACCACCAGGAAAACAATGAAGGCGTGGCCTGGATGGCACGCAATTTTTATGGCGCGCTCAAGGTGTACGAGGTCACCGATGGCGGCTACCTGAGCATGCTGCACGGCCAGATCATCCACGGCCAGCAATTCACCGACGAGCAGCGCCGGCGCCAACCCACCAGTTACTACACACCGAACGCAGGCGCTGGCATGGCGGTGCAGGCCAAGGCAGCGCAAGGCCCGATCAAGGTGGGTGTGGTGGGTGTGGGCGTGGGTACTTTGGTCACCTATGGGCGTGCGGGCGACGAGTACCGCCTGTACGACATCGACCCCTTGGTGATTCAAATGGCCCAGCAAAAATTCACTTACTTGCGCGACACCGCTGCCCGCACCGAAGTGGTCTTGGGCGACGCCCGCTTGCAGCTGGAGCGCGAAAGCGCCCAGGGCTATGACGTGTTGGTGGTCGATGCGTTTTCGGGCGACTCGGTGCCCATCCACCTGCTCACCCGCGAGGCCTTTGCGCTGTACTTCAAGCACCTCAAGCCCGACGGCGTTTTGGCCGTGCACATCACCAACCGGTTTTTGGACCTGTTGCCGGTGTTGCAAACCGCCGCGACTCACTTTGGCAAAACTGCACGATTGGTCGAGCACGAAGGTGACCGCAGCGAACTGTCGTTTTCATCGCGCTGGGTGCTGGTCAGTGGCGACGCCACGTTCTTTGACCAACCCGCCTTGCAAGCCGCCCAAGCCATCGAGCCCCGGGCGGGTTTTGTGCCTTGGCGCGATGACTACAGCAGTTTGTTGTC
>CAXNFO010000055.1:0-8546 GCA_964201395.1 Limnohabitans sp. | reverse complement strand
GTGGCCACGGCCATCATCACCGAGGCCACGCTGTCGTTTTTGGGGGTCGGTGCGCCGCCGACATCGCCGTCGCTGGGCACCCTCATTCGGGTGGGCAATGACTATTTGTTTTCCGGTGAGTGGTGGATCACCATCTTCCCGGGGCTGATGCTGGTGCTGATTTCGCTGTCGGTGAATTTGCTCGGTGACTGGTTGCGCGACGCGCTCAACCCGCGTTTGCAATAGGCTGGCGCGCATGGACCTGCCCCACGCCACGCCCTTGCTCGAGGTCAAAGACCTGGTGGTCGAGTTTCCCAGCCGCCGGGGCGTGCTGCGCGCCTTGGACGGCGTGTCTTTCAGCGTGGCCGCCGGTGAGGTGCTGGGGGTGGTGGGCGAGTCGGGCGCGGGCAAGTCGCTCACCGGCGCGTCCATCATTGGTCTGCTCGAACCACCCGGGCGCATCGCCAGTGGCAGCATTTGGTTTGACGGCCAGCGCATCGACAACCTGGATGCAGAGGGCCTGCGGCGTTTGCGCGGGCGCCACATCGGCGCGATTTTTCAAGACCCGCTGACCTCGCTCAACCCCTTGTACAGCGTGGGCCAGCAATTGGTGGAGACCATCCAAGCCCATTTGCCCGTCAGCACCCACGAGGCGCGCGAACGCGCTGTGGCTTTGCTGCAAGAAACCGGCATTGCCGCCGCGCGCGAGCGACTCGACCACTACCCGCACCAGTTCTCTGGCGGCATGCGACAGCGCGTGGTGATTGCGCTGGCCCTCGCTGCCGAGCCGCGATTGATCGTCGCTGACGAGCCGACCACCGCGTTGGATGTGTCGGTGCAGGCGCAAATCATTGGCCTGCTCAAGCGGCTGTGCCGCGAGCGCGGCGCGGCGGTGGTGTTGATCACCCATGACATGGGCGTGATCGCCGAAACCTGCGACCGCGTGGCGGTGATGTACGCCGGCCGGGTGGCCGAGATCGGCCCGGTGGACGCGATCATCCACCGCAGCGCCCACCCTTACAGCGCGGGGCTGATGGCCTCCATCCCCGACATAGATGGCGATGACGAGCGCTTGCACCAAATCGACGGCAGCATGCCGCGCCTGAACGCCATCCCCAGCGGCTGCGCCTACCACCCGCGTTGTGCCCACGCCCTGCCGCGCTGCGCCCAGCAGCGGCCCGAATTGCAAGCCGTGGGCCAAGGCCTGGCGGCGTGTTGGTTGATCGATGCGAATGCCCCGGCCCATGCCATGGTGGAAGCGTCACAGGCCAGCGCCATGGCTGGAGCGCCAGCTGCGCGGGTCGCCCCAGCCAACGGCACCGTGCAGTTCACCGGTCTCCCTGACCATCGTCCCAGCGCAGCGGGCCCACAGCCCCCAACACCCTTGGTGCAGGTGCGCGACTTGGCGCGGCACTTTGACGTGTCGGCCCCGTGGCTCAACCGCGTGCTCGAGGGCCAACCACGCCAGTGGCTGCACGCGGTGGACGGGGTGGACTTTGCCATTCCACGCGGCCAAACCATGGCCTTGGTGGGCGAGTCGGGCTGCGGCAAAAGCACGGTCGCGCGGTTGTTGGTGGGCCTGTACCAGCCCAGCCGGGGCCAGGTGCAGTTTGACGGCCAAGACGCGCACGCCGCGTTTGCCGGGCGCGATGCCTTGGCCTTGCGCCGGCGCATCCAAATGATTTTTCAAGACCCCTATGCCAGCCTCAACCCGCGCTGGACGGTGGGCGATGTGGTGGCCGAGCCGCTGCTTGAGCACGGCCTCGCCCCCAGCCGCGCCGCTGCGCAAGACGCGGTGGTGGGCTTGCTGCAATCTGTGGGTCTGGGCGCGGCCGATTTGGGCAAGTACCCGCATCAGTTTTCGGGCGGGCAGCGCCAGCGCATCTCGATTGCCCGTGCCCTGGCCACCGCGCCCGAGTTTTTGGTCTGTGACGAGCCCACCTCGGCGCTGGATGTGAGCGTGCAAGCCCAGGTGCTCAACCTCATGGGCGACTTGCAGCGCGCCCGTGGGCTGACCTATTTGTTCATCTCGCACAACCTGGCCGTGGTGCGCCATGTGAGCGACCTAGTGGGGGTGATGTACCTGGGCCGCTTGGTCGAGGTGGCACCCACCCGGCGCTTGTTTGCGCAACCGCGCCACCCCTACACCCGCATGCTGATCGACGCGATTCCGCGCATGCGCGACCACGGGCGCGAGCGCACCCCGGTGCAAGGCGAGGTGCCCAACCCTTTGCAGCCGCCCACGGGTTGCAGCTTTCACCCGCGTTGCCCCTGGGCCGATGCGCGCTGCCGCAGCGAGCGTCCGGTGTTGCAAACCATCGACGGCGTGCAAGTGGCTTGCCACGCGGTGCAAGAGGGTCGCCCGCTTTGAAGTCCTTGGAGCCCTGATGGAAACCAAGTGGTTGGAAGACTTTGTCAGCCTGGCCGAGACGCGCAGCTTCAGCCGCTCGGCGCAGTTGCGCCACGTCACCCAGCCGGCGTTTTCGCGCCGCATCCAGTCGCTCGAGGCCTGGGCTGGCTCTGACCTGGTGGACCGCTCTTCCTACCCCACGCGCCTGACCGCTGCGGGCGAGACTTTGTACGCGCAGGCGCTGGACATGCTGCAGTTTTTGAACAGCACCCGCGCCATGCTGCGCGCCCAGGCCTCGGCCGGGCAAGATGTGATTGCCTTTGCCGTGCCACACACCCTGGCCTTCACCTTTTTCCCAGCCTGGGTGTCGAGCCTGCGCGAAGAGTTTGGCCCGATCAAAAGCCGCTTGATCGCGCTCAATGTGCACGACGCGGTGCTGCACCTCATAGAGGGCAGTTGCGATGTGCTGATCTCTTACTACCACCCCTCTCAGCCCATCGAGTTGGACGCCGACCGGTATGAAATGGTCGAGCTGGGCCAAGAGGTGATGGGCCCTTACGCCAAACCGCGTGCCGACGGTCAGCCGATGTTTCAGCTGCCGGGCACGGCCTCCGCCCATGTGCCTTATTTGGGCTATGCGCCAGGGGCGTATTTGGGCCGCATCGTCGACTTGATCCTCAAAAGCGCTCCGGTGCCCATCCACTTGGACCGGGTGTACGAAACCGACATGGCCGAGGGTTTGAAGGCCATGGCTTTGGCCGGTCATGGGCTGGCGTTTTTGCCGCACAGCGCAGTGGCCAAAGAGCTGCGCGAGCAGTTGCTGGTTCGCGCCACCTCGCACCTGTGGCCGCACCCGGACCAAGCCATGCTGCTGCGCGCCTACCGCGTCAAACCGGCCCGCGCCAATGCCACCAGCCCCAAAACCGCCGCCCATGCGTTGTGGGCGTTTTTGCAGCACAAGGCCAATTTGGCCGCGCAGACCCTTCCTGCCGAATAAGTGCCCGTGGCTTGGGCTGGCCCGCGCCGATGGGACAATGCGGGCATGAACCCCAACCCTTTTACCCCCGACACCCTGACCCTCACCCAGCCCGACGATTGGCATGTGCATTTGCGCGACGGCGCAGCCTTGCAAGCAGTGGTGGGGCACACCGCGGCGCAGTTTGCCCGCGCACTGGTCATGCCCAACTTGAAGCCGCCCATCACCAGTGCGGCGCTGGCGCTGGCTTATCGCGATCGCATCATGGCCGCATTGCCCGAAGGCGCGACCTTTGACCCGCTGATGAGCCTGTACCTCACCGACAGCTTGCCGCCCGATGAAATCGCCCGCGCCAAAAACGCCGGTGTGGTCGCCTGCAAGCTCTACCCCGCTGGGGCCACCACCCACAGCGACGCCGGTGTGACCGATTTGCGCAAAATCAGCGCCACCTTGGAGGCCATGCAGCGCCACGGCTTGCTGCTGCTGGTGCATGGCGAAGTCACCGATCCAACGGTGGACTTGTTTGATCGCGAAGCGGTGTTCATCGAGCGCCATCTCATCCCTTTGCGCCGCGACTTCCCTGAACTCAAAATCGTGATGGAACACATCACCACCCAAGAGGCCGCGCAGTTCGTCGCCCAAGCCGACGGCCCCACCGCCGCCACCATCACCGCCCACCATTTGCTGTTCAACCGCAACGCCCTGTTTTTGGGGGGCATGCGGCCCCATTACTACTGCTTGCCCGTGCTCAAGCGCGAAACCCATCGCTTGGCCTTGGTGAAAGCGGCCACCTCGGGCAGTGCGCGGTTTTTCTTGGGCACCGACAGCGCCCCGCACCCGGCGCACCTGAAAGAGCACGCCAGCGGTTGCGCCGGTTGTTACACGGCCTTGAGCGCCATGGAGATGTACGCCCAGGCCTTCGAGGACGCGGGTGCGCTGGACAAACTAGAGGGCTTTGCCAGCTTTCATGGCCCGGACTTTTATGGCTTGCCTCGCAACACCTGGCGCATCACCTTGGCGCGCCAAGCTTGGACCTTGCCCGAGACCTTGCCCTTTGGCGACGCCGCCATCAAGCCCTTGTGCGGTGGCGAGACGCTGGCATGGCGCATGCAAGCCTGAGCGAGACACCCGCCTGGCCTGCCATCGATTGGCAGGCCCCGTGGTTTCAACCCTGGTCGGCACTGGGCCAGCCCGTGCATGCGGCGGTGATGGCAGGGCACAGCGTGGCCGATGCGCTGAACCATGCCGCGCACACGTGCGGGCGCACCGATCTGTGTTTTGTGCCACAAATTGAGTTGCCCAAAGGCCAGGCCTATGAGGCGTTTATCCATGCGCAGCGGCGTATCCCCACCCGAGACAACCTGCATGACTTTTTCAATGGCCTGTGCTGGTTGCGCTTTGGTCGCAGCAAACGCCGCTTGAACCAATTGCAAGCGCAAGAAATAGCCCGCCAAGGCGTGGGCCAAGCGCGCGGCGCCTTGCGCGACGCGCTCACCGTGTTCGATGAAAACGCGTTGCTGCTGCAAGCACCCGATGGCTTGTGGCAAGCCTTGTGCGCGCGCGATTGGCAACACCTGTTCGTGCGCGAGCGTGATCAATGGGTGCAAGTGCGCATCGAGGTCTTTGGCCATGCGTTGCTGGAAAAGTTGGTGCAGCCTTATGTGGCCATCACCGGCCATGCGTGGCGCGTGATGCCAGCCCCTGTCCCGACCGCACCCCTGGCAGGCCCCAACGCGCATGCCAAGCCAACGCCAACGCCAACGCACGTGTACCCGCACCCGAACCCACAATCGCAATCGCAATCGCAATGCGTCACCACCGCCGATGCGCAAATCGACGCCTGGTTGTGCGACAGCTTGCAAGAAGACCTTTTGCGGCGCAAGGCCTTTGCGCCTTTGCCTGTGTTGGGGGTGCCTGGGTGGTGGGCGGCCAATGAAGACCCCACTTTTTACGGGCAAACCCAGGTCTTTCGCCTGGCCACCACAGCAGCAACTGACAAGTTCAGTTGACAACACGGCTTGTGCAGGCCCATCACCCACGGTCAATAACCCCAATACCCTGACAAGCCGTCATGGCATCGGCTTGAATTGGCCGACATCGCCCTAAGATTCGCTCTACGGCCCCCCGGTGCGGGGCTGACAGAGGACGACATGAAACGCATTTTCTTGTTCATCGTGACCAATCTCGCGGTGATGTTGGTGTTGGGTGTGGTGGCCAGTTTGTTGGGCGTGAACCGCTTTCTCACCAGCAACGGTTTGAACCTGGGCGCCTTGCTCGGCTTTGCCGCGGTGATGGGCTTTGGTGGCGCATTTATTTCTTTGCTGATGAGCAAGTGGATGGCCAAGATGTCCACGGGCGCGCAAGTCATCACCCAACCGCAATCGGCCGATGAGGCCTGGTTGCTCGACACCGTGCGCACCTTGTCGCAACGCGCGGGCATTGAGATGCCCGAAGTCGCCATCTATGAAGGCGAGCCCAATGCCTTTGCCACGGGCGCGTTCAAAAACTCGGCCTTGGTGGCGGTGTCCACCGGCTTGTTGCAAGGCATGACCCGCGAAGAGGTCGAGGCCGTGTTGGGCCATGAAGTGGCGCACATCGCCAATGGCGACATGGTCACCCTGACCCTGATCCAAGGCGTGCTCAACACCTTTGTGGTGTTTTTGAGCAGGGTCGTTGGTTACTTTGTGGACAGTGCCTTGCGCAAAAACGACGAAGAAAACACCGGCCCGGGCTGGGGCTACTACGTCACCAGCATCGTGCTCGACATCGTGCTGGGCTTTGTCGCCAGCATGATCGTGGCCTGGTTCAGCCGGCAGCGCGAGTTCCGCGCCGACGAGGGCTCGGCCCAATTGCTCGGGCGCAAGCAACCCATGATCAACGCGCTGGGCCGCTTGGGCCAAATGCAAGCTGGCGTTTTGCCTTCCGGCGTCGCCGCCATGGGCATCACTGGCGACCTGAGCAAACTCTTCGCCAGCCACCCCCCGCTGGAGGAGCGCATCGCGCATTTGCAGCAAAAGCAGTGATGGGGGTCAGGTAATGGGGGTCAGAGTCCAATTTTTCTGAGCCCGCCCCGCTGGCGGGCACGCCGCCCTCTGCCAGTCGCTGCGCTCGAATGTTGTCGGGCGACGCACCCGCCATCGATGCTGCGAACAAGAGATCAGTTCGCCCCAAGGCAAATTACCAGACCCTAGGTGAATCGCAGAAACTTTTCATCGCGAACAACTTGCAAACCCACATCCCATGAAAACCGACACGAGTGGGTGTGCGTGCCGACGACGTTGGAGCGAAGCGACCGGAGGAGGCTTGCATACCCCGAGATGGCGGTTTGAGAGGGGGAGTCTCAGCAACGCGTACCCGAGATGGCGGTTGAGAGGGGCAGTTCAGGGTTACCAACGGCGTTAAGGCGTTCGCTCGGCGGGTTGGGTGGCCATCCAATTTTTCAGAACTGAATTCACACGCGTTTGCCATCCAGGCCCGCTGGCACGCAGGGCAGACACCAGTTCTTGGTCGAGACGGATAGCCACTTGTTCCTTGGCCGGTTTTTTGTTCGGCCCACGCGACTTGCGCAAGCCGGTCAGTGTGGCAGCCACACCACCCCCGGGCGTTACCGTGGCTTGTCGCCAGTCGACTTCGTTCTTGCCAACAGTTTTCGCTGGTGCAGCCGCTTTGGCGGCAGCGATTTGTTGGCGACTAAAACGCGTTGAAGAAGGCATCGGTTTCTTTTCTATCGGCATAGCGGCAGGAAATGATGTGCGCGGTCTCGTCGCCGCGCGGGGTCCACACCAAAAAGACGACCCGCCCTTGCCACATACCCAGGCTCTGCACCCGGAGTTCGCCGTAGCTTTGGCGAGCATCTTCCACGGAGATCATGGGTTGATCGAAAACGGACTCTAGATCAGCAAGGTCAAGCCCGTGCTTTTTGATGTTCTCGCGCCGCTTTGGCTCATCCCACGTGATCATCGTCAAAATGTATATGCAATTTGACAGTTGGTCAAGCGTGGTTGAATTTTTGGGTTTGTGCTGAGCTCGCCCCGCTGATGGGCACGCCGCCCTCCGCCAGTCGCTGCGCTCGGATGTTGTCGGGCGACGCACCCACCATCGGTGCTGCGAGCAGCCTTAACGCACTCAACCATGTGCATGCCATCATGGTCTTGAATTGCAAATGCTTTTGAGCTTCAACAACTAATGAGCCAAAAGTCCATTGAAACCGACACGAGTGGGTGTGCGGGCCGACGACGTTGGAGCGAAGCGACCGGAGGAGGTCTGCATGCCCCGAGATGGCGGTTTGTGAGGGGTAATTCAAACCAACACCCTCCAAGATTGCAGATCAAGAAGGGCAGTTCAGCGCAACAAACCCCGCGCCACCGACTCCCCCACCTTGATGCCATCCACCGCCGCCGACAAAATGCCGCCCGCAAAACCGGCCCCTTCGCCCGCCGGGTACAGGCCGCGCATGTTGGGGCTTTGGTGGCCGGCATCGCGCTCGATGCGCAGGGGTGACGACGTGCGGGTTTCCACCCCGGTGAGCACCGCGTCGGCCTGATCAAACCCTTTGAGCTTGCGCGCCATCGCCGGGATGGCCTCGCGCAAGGCATCGATGGCGTAGCTGGGCAGGGCACTGTCGAGGCTGCCAAAGCGAACACCCGGTTTGTAAGACGGCTCCACCCCGCCCACGCCGGTGCTGGCGCGGCCCGCGACAAAGTCGCCCACGCACTGGCCGGGGGCACTGTAGTCTTGACCACCCAACTCGTATGCGCGGCTCTCCCACTGGCGCTGCAACACCACCCCGGCCAGCGGGTGAAAGCCCCCGGTGGCGTCGGCGGTGTCCATGCGCACTGGGCCGAGCAAGGCTTCGAACAGCGCCGGGTCGGTGGGGTGGTCGCGCGGGTCTATGCCCACCACCAGGCCCGCGTTGGCATTGCGCTCGTTGCGCGAATATTGGCTCATGCCGTTGGTCACCACCCGGCCCTGCTCAGAAGTGGCCGCCACCACCGTGCCACCCGGGCACATGCAAAAGCTGTAGACGCTGCGCCCATTGCGCGCGTGGTGCACCAGTTTGTAATCGGCCGCGCCCAGCATGGGGTGGCCGGCGTGTGCACCCCAGCGTGCGCGGTCGACCACGCCTTGCGGGTGCTCAATGCGAAAACCCAGTGAAAACGGTTTGGCCTGCATGGCCACGCCATGGCGGTGCAGCATGGTGAAGGTGTCGCGGGCGCTGTGGCCCAAGGCCAGCACCACATG
>CAXNFO010000054.1:0-8601 GCA_964201395.1 Limnohabitans sp. | reverse complement strand
AACCGCACAGCCCACATTGCTTTGTTGTGCTACGCCGATGGCGAACGTCGCTACATCATTGCCCCCCGTGGCTTGGAAGTGGGTGCGACGCTGATGAGCGGTGCAGAGGCCCCTATCCGTGCGGGCAATACCCTGCCCATTCGCAATATCCCTGTGGGCTCCACCATCCATTGCATCGAGTTGCAACCCGGCAAAGGCGCGCAAATTGCCCGCTCGGCTGGCACCTCTGCCACCTTGTTGGCACGTGAAGGCACTTATGCCCAAGTGCGCATACGCTCTGGTGAGGTTCGCAAGATCCACATCGAATGCCGCGCCACGATTGGCGAAGTGGCCAACGAAGAACACAGCTTGCGCCAATTGGGCAAAGCCGGTGTCAAGCGCTGGATGGGCATTCGCCCGACGGTTCGCGGCGTGGCCATGAACCCGGTCGATCACCCCCACGGCGGTGGTGAAGGCCGCACAGGCGAAGGCCGCGCTCCGGTTGACCCATGGGGCAACCTGACCAAAGGCTACCGCACCCGCAACAACAAGCGCACGCAAGTCATGATCGTCTCGCGTCGCAAGAAATAAGGGGTAGGCAACATGACACGCTCACTCAAAAAAGGTCCTTTCGTTGACCATCACTTGTTGGCCAAGGCCGACAAGGCCGTGACCAACAAAGACAAAAAACCGATCAAAACTTGGTCGCGTCGTTCTGTGATCCTGCCCGAATTCATCGGCTTGACCATCGCTGTCCACAACGGCAAGCAACACGTCCCTGTGTATGTGACTGACCAAATGGTCGGCCACAAGCTGGGTGAATTCGCCTTGACCCGCACCTTCAAGGGTCATCCGGCGGACAAAAAAGTCCAGAAAAAGTAAGGAGCCATGATGGAAACACGTGCAGTCCTCAGAGGCGTTCGCCTGTCGGTCGACAAAGGCCGTTTGGTTGCCGACCTGATCCGAGGTAAAAAAGTGGATCAGGCGCTCAATATCCTGAACTTCACCCAGAAGAAGGCCGCAGGCATTGTCAAAAAAGTACTTGAGTCGGCCATTGCCAACGCAGAGCACAACGATGGTGCCGATATCGATGAGTTGAAGGTGAAAACCATTTACGTCGAGCAAGGTGCCACCCTCAAGCGTTTCACCGCACGTGCCAAAGGCCGTGGCAACCGCATCAGCAAGCCCACATGCCATGTGTATGTGACGGTTGGCAACTGAAAGGTTTAGGAAGATATGGGACAAAAAATCCACCCCACCGGTTTCCGCCTGTCGGTGAGCCGCAATTGGGCCAGCCGTTGGTATGCCAGCAACCGTGATTTCGCCGGCATGTTGGCCGAAGACATCAAGGTGCGCGAGTACCTCAAGGTCAAGCTGAAAAACGCCGCAGTTTCGCGTGTGTTGATCGAGCGGCCTGCCAAAAATGCCCGCATCACCATTTTTTCCGCACGCCCTGGCGTGGTCATCGGTAAAAAGGGCGAGGACATTGAAAACCTTAAGCGCGACCTGGCCCAGCGCCTGGGCGTGCCGGTTGCAGTCAACATCGAAGAAGTGCGCAAGCCCGAAATCGATGCACAACTGATTGCCGACAGCATCACCCAGCAGCTCGAAAAACGCATCATGTTCCGCCGTGCCATGAAGCGCGCGATGCAAAACGCCATGCGCTTGGGTGCCCAAGGCATCAAGATCATGTCGGCTGGCCGTTTGAACGGCATTGAAATCGCTCGCACCGAGTGGTATCGCGAAGGCCGCGTGCCACTGCACACTTTGCGTGCAGACATCGACTACGGTTTTTCAGAAGCCAAGACCACCTATGGTGTGATTGGCGTCAAAGTGTGGGTCTACAAAGGCGACACCCTGGGCCGCAATGACGCCCCTGGCGTTCCCGAGCCCCGCAATGAAGATGATCGTCGCCCACGCGGCCCGCGCCGTGATGCACGCCCCACGGGTGACCGTCCTGCCCGTGGCGGACGCCGACCTGAAGGAACCCAAGCCGCACCGGTGGATGGCAGCGATAAGCCAGCCGAAGCCACCGATGCACCGAAAACCACCGTTAAGCGCGTTCGTAAAGTGTCCGCGCCCGCATCCACTGGCACGGTTGCGGACGGAAAAGGAGAATAAGCATGCTGCAACCAGCGCGCCGCAAATACCGCAAAGAACAAAAAGGCCGCAATACCGGTATTGCCACCCGTGGCAACACCGTGGCCTTTGGTGACTTTGGACTGAAATCAACCGACCGTGGTCGCTTGACAGCCCGCCAGATTGAATCCGCTCGCCGTGCGATCTCTCGCCACGTCAAACGGGGTGGTCGCATTTGGATTCGGATCTTTCCGGACAAGCCCATCTCTCAAAAACCTGCCGAGGTCCGCATGGGCAACGGCAAGGGCAACCCCGAGTACTACGTGGCTGAAATCCAGCCCGGTAAGGTGTTGTACGAGATCGTTGGCGTGCCCGAGCAATTGGCGCGTGAAGCGTTTCGTTTGGCCGCTGCCAAATTGCCTTTGCGGACCACGTTTGTGGCCCGCATGATGGGCCAATGAGCCAGGAGATATGACGATGAAAGCATCCGAATTGCGCCAAAAAGATGTGGCTGCCTTGCAAACCGAAGTCAAAGAGCTGCAAAAAGCCCACTTTGCCATGCGCATGCAAAAAGCCACGCAACAACTCAACAACACTGCCCAAATGCGCGTCACCCGCCGCAGCATTGCGCGGGCCAAAACTATTCTGGCCCAAAAGCAAGCGGCCAAATAAGGATCGACCATGACGGAAACCAAAAAATCCCTCAAGCGCACCTTGATTGGCAAGGTGGTCAGCGACAAACGTACCAAAACCGTGACCGTGTTGGTGGAGCGCCGCGTCAAGCATGCGCTCTACGGCAAGATCGTGGGCAAGTCGAGCAAATACCATGCGCACGACGAGCAAGGCGAGTACCACATGGGTGACGTGATCGAAATCACCGAAAGCCGCCCCATCTCCAAAACCAAAAGCTGGGTTGCCACCCGTTTGGTCGAGAAAGCAGCTGCCGTTTGAGTTGATCACCCTCAGCGCTGTCAGACTTTGAAAAACGACCCACAATAGGGTCGTTTTTCATTGGTACATTCCAATATCTTTATTTCAACCTTGCACAGGAGTTCACCATGATCAAAGTCGGAGACGCCCTCCCCGCCGCCACCCTGATGGAATATTCAGAAGTCGAAGGCAATGGCTGCAGCATTGGCCCCAACCCGGTCGATGTGGCCAAAGCCTCGGCAGGTAAAACCATCGCATTGTTCGCCTTGCCTGGCGCTTTCACCCCCACTTGCTCGGCCAAACATGTGCCGGGGTATGTGACGCATTTCGACGACCTGCAAAAGGCTGGCGTGGATGAGATTTGGTGCGTCAGCGTCAATGACGCGTTTGTGATGGGTGCTTGGGCCCGCGAACAGCACACCACAGGCAAAGTGCGCATGCTGGGTGACGGCAGCGCCGACTTCACCAAAGCCACCGGCTTGACCTTGGATTTGACCGCACGTGGCATGGGCTTGCGCAGCAACCGCTACTCCATGCTGATCAAAGACGGCAAGGTCGCCACATTGAACGTGGAAGGCCCCGGCAAGTTCGAGGTCAGCGATGCCCAAACCATGTTGGCCCAAGCCAAAGGTTGAGCAAAGCTTGTGCGCCATTTGAGCGCATGATGCAAAAAGCCCCCGCCAGGGGGCTTTTGTTTTGGGCTCGCCAAGCCTTAGCGGTATCGGCGCTTCAAAGATCTACTTTGAGGTAATGCGCTCCGGCAATGGGGTTGTGATAGTAAGGTGGGATTTCCTCAAAACCCAACTCCAAGTACAGCGAGCGGGCCGCTTCCATATCGTCCAAGGTGTCAAGCAATACATGGCTGTAGCCGGCTTGGCGGGCCAGGTCAAGGGTGCGTGAGGCCAGCTCTCGGCCCAAACCAAAACCGCGGAAGGCGTTTCTCACATATAAGCGCTTCATCTCGCTGGCATTGGCGTAATCGCAGCCGTCCAAGGGGCGCAAGGCACAGCAGCCGGCCACCAAACCATCGACGGTGGCCAACAGCAAGGCGCCGCGCGGAGGGGCATAGTCGCCAGGCAGCAAAGCGAGCTCTTGTTCAAAACCTTGAAAGCCCAAATCAATGGACAAAGACTGGGCGTACTCTCGAAAAATAGAGACCACCTGTGCCAGCAGGTCAGGGGTATCGGGGCTGATGATCTGTGTATGGGCCATGCGCAGGTGCATTCAGGGGCTGGCAGGCATGGGCAGATTAACCAACCACCCAACCAAACCTGCGCAAACCACAAGCGTGAGCAAAGCCCAGAAACGGTGGACCGCACGGTCTTGTGAGGCTGTGGCCTCAAAAGGGAAAACCTTGTCGCCACTGAACATGGCTGTCACCAGGTTCTCGCCAAAACGCCAGCGATGAAACACCATGGCCAACATGTGCAGGGCAAACCACAGCAAAAGCAGCTTTTTGCCGACCGCCTTGTGGTACCAAGTGGCCCAGGTGACCGATGCACCAGAGACCCATTGGCTGAAGGGGCCCGTGAAAGAAATTTCGTCATCTGCCACCATGCCCGAGGCGATTTGCAATGCCAACAATACCAAGACACAACAGACCGACCAAGCACCCAATGGGTTGTGTCCGAGTTGGGGGGCGTGGTCACCCCTTCGGATGGCGCGCACATAGGTGAGGGCGGAGGTGGGGTGCAAGTGAAACTGCTGGAACCGAGACCAGTGACCACCCCAAAAGCCCCAAGTCAACCGAAACAACACCAAGGTCAAAACGGCGAAGCCAAAACGTGCGTGCCAGGTCATCATGTCGCCGCCCATGTTGCCGGTCACGATGAGGGCCACCACGCAGACGACCAACAACCAGTGGAACAAACGGGTGGGCAAATCCCAGACTCGAACGGTCGGGGTAGATTCAGGAGAGGGGGGTGGATGCATGGGCAAAAGATACATGAAAAAAACACAGCGCAGACACAAACATGCAAAGTAAGCACTTTATACTGCAACATAACCACATACCCAAACCCTCACCAACAGGAGAAACCATGAAATTGAAGCACAGCTTGTTGATCGTTGCCGCAGCCCTTACCGCGGTACCCGCCTTGGCCCAATTTGCCAAGCCCGAAGATGCCATCAAGTACCGCAAAAGCAGCTTCTTTGTGATGGGCCAACATTTTGGGCGCATCGGCGCCATGGCCCAGGGACGTGTCCCTTTTGACGCCAAGGCCGCTGCTGATAACGCTGCGGTGGTGGAAGTCATGTCCAAACTGCATTGGGCCGCTTTCACCGAAGGCAGCGACAAGGGCGAAACTCGCGCCAAGCCCGAAATTTGGAAAGATGCGGCCAAATTCAAAGAAGCAGGTGACAAACTCCAAGCCGAGGCCACCAAACTCAACGCCGCTGCCAAAACGGGCAACTTGGACAACCTCAAGACGGCTTTTGCAGCCACCGGTGGCACCTGCAAGGGCTGCCATGACAACTTCCGCAAAGACTGATGTTTTTCACCAGCCACCCGCCTTTTTGATCAAGGGCTGGGTGGCAAATGGCATCTTGCAAAGAGATGCCTTCAAAAAGGCTAACAGCTTCGCAAGCCCACGCACTGATGCATTCTAGCCAGGAGCACTGGGGCCAGGTTAATTCAAATGATTTTTTGGTCGCGCAAGCGGGCCATATCTGCAGCACCATAACCCAGCACTTCGCTGAGCACGGCCTCAGTGTGCTCTCCCAAAAGAGGTGGGGGATGATCTTGGCGCACCGGTGTGCGGCTGAGCTTGAGCGGGCTGGCTACCAAATTCACCGGTCCGGCCAGCGGGTGTTCCCAGCTTGACACCATGCCACGCGCTTGGACATGGGGGTCGCTGAAGACCTCGGCCAAATTGTTGATGGCCCCGCAAGGCACTTTGGCCGCTTCCAGTGCGCTGAGCCAGTCTGCTTTGCGCCGGGACTTCATGGTCGCGGCCAACAGGGGCACCAACACCTCACGGTGGCGCACCCGGGCTTGGTTTGTCGCATATTGGGGGTCCAAGGGCAAGTGGTCCATGCCGGCCACGGCGCAAAATTTGACAAACTGGTTGTCATTGCCCACGGCCAAGATCAAATGGTCTTTGTCACCGGTTTCTGATGGCGCGGTTTCAAACACTGGGTAAGGCACGATGTTTTGGTGTGCGTTGCCAGCGCGACCCGGCACCTTGCCGGTTTTTTGTCCAGAGACCAAATAGTTGGCACCCAGATTGGCGAGCATGGCCACTTGGGTGTCGAGCAAAGCCATGTCAATGTGCTGGCCCATGCCCGTGAGTGCAACATGGCGCAATGCGGCCAAGATGCCCACACTGGCGTACATGCCGGTGAACAAATCGGCCACGGCCACGCCCACTTTCTGGGGGCCACCACCCAAATCGTCACGTTCGCCGGTCACGCTCATCAAGCCGCCCATGCCTTGCACGGCGTAGTCATAACCAGCGCGGTCGCTGTAAGGGCCGGTTTGACCAAAGCCGGTCACGCTGCAGTAGACCAATCGGGGGTTGATGGCCAGCAGGCTGGGTGCGTCCAGACCATAGCGGGCCATGTCGCCCACTTTGAAGTTTTCAATGAACACATCGCAATGGGCTACCAATTCGCGCATCAAAGCCTGGCCTTCGGGCTTGGCTATGTCGCAGGTGATGGAGCGCTTGTTGCGGTTGGTGCTCAAGTAATAAGCCGCATCGGTGGTGTCTTTCCCCTGGACATCTGTCAAGAAGGGTGGGCCCCAGCCGCGGGTGTCGTCACCCAAGCCAGGCTTTTCAACCTTGATGACATCGGCCCCCAAGTCGGCCAAGGTCTGGGTGCACCAAGGCCCAGCCAGCACACGGGAGAGATCGAGAATGCGGATGCCGTCCAAAGAATTCATGACCGAATTGTGACCCAGAAAGGGCCTTAGCCGCTGACCCTCATCATGGCAGGACACGCCGCGCAGCTTGGCGGGGATAATCCATCTATGTTGAACCCCTGCCCCGTCACTCGGGCCTTGCTTTTTGGCCTGTGTGCCGGCCTCACCAGTTGCAGCCCTGCGCTGAATTGGCGCGAGGTACGCCATGCATCTGCCCCCGTGCAGGTGCTGATGCCGTGCAAGCCCGATGTGGCCCAACGCGATATCGCTTTGCGCGATCAGGCCACAGTGCTGCACATGCAGGCTTGTTCGGCGCAGGGGATGGACTTCAGTTTTGCGGCCTTGCCATTGCCCCAAGGGTGGCAACCTTCTGCTGCCATACAGGCTTGGCAACAAGCGAGTTTGGCCAGCTGGGGCGCAAGCCCAGAAGCCGTGCAGTCCCGCAAGGTCGCCGCCAAATTGGCTGGAGATGAGGCCATCACTATGCATTGGGCTGTCAACGGCCCTATCCGACAGGTTCACAGTTTGTGGTTTGCACGTGACGGTTGGGTTTATCAAACAGCGGTGTATGCACCCATGCAAGACCGTTCCGTGGAGGCTGTGGCCGACACCTATTTTTCGGGAATCGCACAGCCATGAGCTCAGCCTTGTCCAGATCCATGGCGGTACGGGTGTTCCTGTGCTTTGCCTTCACCTATTACTTGTCGGCTTTGGTGCGTGCCATCACCGCCACTTTGTCTCCCACCTTGATCCCCGAGTTTGGCTTGCAATCGAGCGATTTGGGCTTGTTGGCCGGCGGTTACTTTTTGGGTTTTTCACTCATGCAATTGCCCATGGGCAATTGGCTCGACCGCCATGGCCCGAACAAAGTGATCTTGTCATTTTTGGTGGCGGCGGTATTGGGTTGTGTGGCGTTTGCTTGTGCCGACAGCTTCACGGGTTTATTTTTGGCTCGCATCCTCACCGGTGTGGGCGTGTCTTGTTGCCTGATGGCGCCGTTGACCGCGTATCGGCGCTGGTTTGACGCCCCCACCCAAATGCGCGCCAACTCATGGATGCTGATGTCCGGCTCACTGGGCATGTTGTCTTCCACCTTGCCTGTGCAATGGTTGGTGCCTTTGGTGGGCTGGCGGATTTTGTTTTGGGCCATGGCTGGCATGGTGTTGTTGTCCATGGTGTTCATCTGGTGGTGGGTGCCCAAGTGGGAGACCGTGCCTGCCCCAGCGGCCGCCAAGGAAAAAGAGCCGCCCTGGTGGCGTGTATACCTTGAGGTCTGGCGACACCCTTATTTTCGACGCATGTCGCCATTGGGCTTTTTCAGTTACGGGGGCTTGGTCGCCATGCAAACCCTGTGGGCGGGGCCGTGGCTGAACAAAGTCTCGGGTTACACCGCATTGGAGGCTGCCACCGGTTTGTTTTGGATCAACGTCAGCATGCTGCTGGCTTTTTGGGGCTGGGGCATGGTCAACCCTTGGCTGACCCGCCATGGCTATACCGCCAACCGGTTGATTGGTTGGGGGGTGCCTTTCAATTTGTTGGCCATGTTGGGCGTGGTGTGGGGTGGGTCAGACACAGGCACATTGACCTGGATTGTCTTTTTCATCACCAACACGGTGGTCTCTTTGGCCCAACCGGCGGTGGGCATGGCGTTCCCATCGCACTTGGCGGGACGCGCCTTGTCGGCTTACAACCTGGTGGTTTTTGCCGGTGTATTTGTCATCCAATGGGGCATGGGTTTGTGGATCGATGCCTTG
>CAXNFO010000053.1:0-8633 GCA_964201395.1 Limnohabitans sp. | reverse complement strand
GCCAAAACCTATGCCGGCATCAAAACCCTGACCGGTCCTTTTGACCTGGTGGTGGTGCGCGAAAACACCGAGGGGTTTTATGCCGACCGCAACATGGCTTTGGGGCACAGCGAAATTTTGGTCACAGACGATGTGGCCATCTCGATGCGCCGCATCACCCGTGTGTGTTGTGAGCGCATTGCCCGAAGCGCATTTGAGTTGGCCCGTTTGCGCCAAAAGCGGCTCACCCTGGTGCACAAAGCCAATGTGCTGCGCATCACCGATGGCTTGTTCTTGCAAGCCTGTGCCGATATGGGCAAAGACTTTCCCGATGTGGCGGTGGATGACTTCATTGTGGACGCCATGATGGCGCATGTGGTGCGCGCACCGGAAAAATTTGACGTCATCGTCACCACCAATATGTTTGGCGACATCTTGTCTGACCTCACTGCAGAGCTCTCAGGCAGTTTGGGCTTGGGCGGCTCTTTGAATGCGGGCGCCCACCATGCCATGGGTCAGGCCGCCCATGGCTCTGCGCCCGACATTGCCGGGCAAAACATTGCCAACCCTTTTTCCCAAGTGCTGTCTGCCGCCATGCTCTTGGCTTGGCATGCTTCGCGCCACAACCAACCCCATTTTTGGGCCGCATCCCAGGCCATGGAAAAAGCCGTCAGCGACTGCGTGGCCGCAGGTGAATGCACCCGAGATATTGGCGGCCAATTGGGCACCCGTGAAACCGGCCAAGCCCTGAAACGTCGCCTGCAAGCCGCGTGACGGCCCGCTCTCCCCTTGTTGACCGTGCCCACCCCATACCCATCAAGAAAGCACTTATGTCCAGCGCATCCCCTGAAGAACTGTTGTACGCCATGGTCATGCGTGAGATGCAACAAGGCATTCGCCGAGATGGTTTGTGGGCCCAGGCCCTGGTCGAAGCAGAAGGCGACCCCCAAAAAGCACAGGCGGCTTACATTCGATTGCGCCTGGTCACTTTGCGCCAAGAAACCACCGGCTTGTTGGTGCAAAAAATCAAGGGCGCGGTGGCCGAGCAGTTTCGGCCCCCACCCGATTTCAAATCTTCGCGCGACCTGTAAATCTTTTTGATGCATCCACAAAATTTTTGTGGCAAACATTTTTTTTCACCGCCTTGTTCGCCCTTAAAATTAATTCCGTCTTGAATTCCGTAAGGCGGCAAAGTGATCAAAAAACGGCATTGGGTATTTCTGGCTTCGGCCTTGGTTTTGAACCCTGCATGGTCTGAAAACTGCGACAAAAAACCCACCAAAGACCTGCGGTTGATGTGTGAAGCCGCAGAGCAAAACAACCCCCGATTTTGCGAAGACATCTCCTCCAAAGACCAACGCATTTTTTGCATGGCGCGGATTAAGCCCAACTCCTACACCTGCGAAAAAATCTCCTCCAGCAGCATCCGCTTTGATTGCCTGTCGTATGTCAAAAACAAGCAGTTCAGTTTGATTTGGTCTTTCAACGGCAGCAAGCCCAAGAACTGAAACGGCACTGCTCGGGGGCAGGCAAACCCCAGCCTTCAGTCTCCTCGCCTTGTGAGAAGATTTGCGCCTTCGCTGCAAAAACACAGCAGCTTTCACTCAAGAGGTGCCGCATGAGAGTCAAGGGTCAATCCATTTTGGTCACAGGCGCTGGCAACGGCATTGGTGAAGGCATTGCCAAGCGAATGGCCGAGCAAGGTGCTGTGGTCACCGTCAACGACATTGATGCCCAGCGTGCCCAACGCGTTTGCCAAGACATCAAAGCCAGTGGCGGACAAGCTTGGGCCTGTGCTGGCGATGTGACCCTCAGCGCCGATTGGGCGCGCATGGTGGACTTTGCCAAGTCCCACGGCCAAGGTTTGAATGGCGTGGTCAACAACGCGGGCTGGACGCACCGCAACCGCCCGGCGCTGGAAGTGTCTGAGTCTGAGTTTGATCAGGTCTATGCGATCAATGTCAAAAGCATTTACCTCTCCACCATCCACGCGGTGCCCGTTTTTCGCCAGCAAGGCGCTGGCTGGTTCATCAACATCGCCTCCACCGCCGGTGTTCGGCCCCGACCTGGTTTGACCTGGTACAACGGCTCCAAGGGAGCGGTGATCACCACCAGCAAATCGCTGGCGGCCGAATTGGGGCCCGACAACATCCGCGTCAACTGCATCAACCCGGTGTTCAATCCAGACACCGGCTTGTCGGCCGACTTTGCTGGCGGCACGATTGACGATGCACGCCGTCAAAAGTTTTTGACCACCATCCCCTTGGGCAGGTTTTCAACCGCCATGGATGTGGCCAATGCCGCCCTGTACCTCGCCAGTGACGAGGCGGCTTTCATCAGCGGCGTGTGCATCGAAGTGGATGGCGCACGCTGCGTTTGATCAAGCCTGCGGAATCGGCACCGACTGCCAAGACGCCATTTGCCAACCGGCACTGCGCTTGACCCACACCTGCAAGTAGCGGCTCATCACCACCTTGGCGGTGCCATTGACATCGACCTCGATGCGCACATCGCCATTGACCAAAACCACATCACCGATCACGCGCATTTCGCGCTGCAATGTGTTCATGCTGCGATAGGTGTAATGGCCGCTGGCCAATTTGGCCAAATATTGCGGCTTGTTTTCCAGCACGGCGCTGGAATGCACATAGCGCAAATCTTCGGCGATCAAGGGCTCCAGCGCAGCAAAGTCGCGCTTCAAAATGCATTCGGTGCGCTTGGCATCCAAACTTTCGATGTGGGCAATGGTTTCGGTGTCGCTCATTTTTTCTCCTGGGTAAAAACACATTGTGACAGCAGGGCTCGCAGCCGCAATCGCATCGGCTAAAACAAAGGGATTGGGCGCCTTTGTCACAAACAGCCCGCCACAAACTGCCACAGGTCAATCCAGCTTGATGCCGGCGTCGCGGATCACTTGGCCAAAGCGCTTGTAGTCATGGGCGATCACCGCGCCAAATTCCTCGCGAATTTCGCTGCGGGGCTCATAACCCATGGCGGTCAAGCGCTCCTTGACTTCGGGCATGGCCATCACCTGGGCCAACTCCTGGCTCAATTTGTTCACCACCTCTGGCGGTGTGCCAGCGGCCACCACCACACCGTTCCAAGACTCGTATTCAAACTGCGCCATTTGCAAGCCTTTAAGTTCGCCCACGGTGGGCACATCGGGCAAGTTGGGGTTGCGTTTTTTTCCCGTCCAGGCCAGGGCCTTGAGTTTGCCCGCCCGGATGTTGGGCAAGGGGCCGACCAAGCTGTCAAAGACCAGGTTGATCTCACCACCCAAAATGGCCAAGGTCATGGGCGCATTGCCCTTGTAGGGCACATGCAGCAATTTGATGCCTGCTTGGTGGCTGAACAACTCGGCGCCCATGTGCAAGGGGCCACCGCTGCCCGATGATCCATAACTGATCTTGCCGGGGTTGGCCTTGGCTTGGCTGACCAAGTCGGGCAGATTTTGCGCACTCACAGAAGGGTGGGCGGCAATCACCAAGGCATATGAAGCGATCAACCCAATGGGCGCAAAGTCTTTGATCGGGTCCCAGCCCAAACGCGCCAAGTGCGGTTGGATGGACATGCCGCTGGTGGCCAGCAACATCGTGTAACCATCTTTGGGGGAGCGGGCCACAAACTCGGTGCCGATGTTGCCGCCCGCGCCCGGTTTGGTTTCCACCACCACGGCTTGGCCCAAACGTTCAGACAACTTTTGCGCCACCAAACGTGCGGTGGACTCGGCGCCACCCCCTGGGGGAAAGGGAACAATGAATTTCACCGGTTTGTTCGGGAAGGGCTGCGCCCCGGCCAAGCCGGACAGCAAGGCCAAGGCCGTGGAAATGAAAACGCGTTTGGCTGGCCACATGTCACATTCCTTTCAAGGGGATCAAAATTTCATTGCGCCGGTTCCAAGGCAGGGTGAACGGGTCGTTGTAGCGCGCCAGTTGGGGGCGGTCTTCAAACTCCAAGTTGTTGCGTGCCAACCAGTCTTTGAGCAATTGGGTCTGGCGCTCAATGCTGGCGGCCGTGGTCAACCCACTGAAGCGCACTGCGGCCATGCGTTGTGCAGGCAACTCACGCAATTGCACGCTGGCATCGACAGGTTTGGGCAAGTTGCTCAAGGCCATGCCCTGGGGCATGACGAAATGCATTCGCCATTGCTGGTTTTGCGCTTCCATGGTCACGGGTGCGGTCATGGCGATTTTTTCGCTCTCGCCCTTGGCGTTTTGATTTTTTCCAAAAATGTAGCCAGCCACCCGGCGAAACCCCAAACTGCCAGCGACATCAAAGTCGCCCTCGATGACGGTTTCAGCCACTGTCAATACGCCGTAATCGCGCACTTCAAAAGGTGGCTCGTTTTTCACCAAGGTGTAAGGAGGTTCGCTGACGCCTTGTGCCATGCTGGGGCCGATCAAACCCAAGAACAAAAAGGCAAACCACAACAGGGCTTTGGGGGACATGGGTGGGGGTGCTTTCTCAAAATGGCTGCAGGTGGAGGTTTCACTTCATTCTACGGAGGGTCTGCACCCGCCTGCCTCAAGAAACACAGATTCAGGCCGAATCACTGAAAGATGCGCATTTGGCCCATGGGCCTGTCAACCCGCACCCATCGCTTTCAACCACAGCCAATCGAGGATGTCACGTGAAAAAATATGCTGCCTGGGGCCTGGCCTCCTTGGCCTTGGCCGCACAAGCGCAGATGGCGAGCTTTGATACCGCCTGGGGCGCTGCGGCGGTCAACCGCATTCACACCGAGCGCAGCGATAACTTGGCTGTCAATGGGCTGGTGGTGAGCGCCACCCACCATTTCACGCCGGTCAAAATGGGCCTGGGCCAAGCCTTTGGCGAGCAGGCCTGGCTGCAAAAAGCCAGCCACATCTATGTCAGCCACAACCCCGCCAGCATCAACCAAAACGATGTCGTCAATGCGCGCCAAGACCAGGGGAAATTCGGCACCAAAATTTACAGCGGCCCGGTGGTCAGTGAGGTCGAGTTCGAGAGCCAAGTCAGCTCCGGCACCTTTTACACATTTGCGCCGATGCGCTTGGTGGGCCAAAACACCGAGTCCCAGCGGGTCAGCTTGGGCTATTTTGTCGGGCCCAGTGCCACAGTGAGCTTGGTGCGGGCCAGCAGCAAAACCACCACCAACACCAATTTCAGCTACACCGGTAGCTATTACGAAGCCTTGACCAGCACGTCCGTGGCTTTTCACGGCGTCGTGCCACTGTCCAGCAGCAGCACCTTGGTGTTGGACGGTGCGATCAGCAAAAGCGACTACAGCACCACCCTGAATCAAACCAACTTTCAACAAGAGCTGGGTTTCAAGTACTACCCGCTGAACACCCTTTACGTTGGACTGAATTACAAGCGAGACATGGGTGAAGACAAAACCTCAGAGCGGCGCATCACCAGCGTGAGCAGCGGCATGATGGTTCACCCCCGCTGGAACATCCACATGGGCTTGGTCAAGTCGGTGGGGGACGGATACAACTACAACAATTACCAAATCAACACCGTGGGTGCAGAATACCGCATGTGATTGACCCTGGGGTTTGCATGCGCCATGAATTGGATTTGATCGACGACCGCCCCGATGAAGGCGTGTTCCGGGTGCACCGCGATGTGTTTCGCGATCCTGCCATTTTTGAGCTGGAAATGGCGCACTTTTTCGAGCGCGGCTGGGTGTTTGTCGGCCACGAATCGCAAGTCCCCTTGCCGCACGACTTCATCACCGTGCGCATCGGCCGCAGCCCGGTGATCATCAGCCGCGATGGCCAAGGCCAATTGCATGCCCTGCACAACTCGTGTCGGCACAAGGGCTCGGTGGTGTGCCATCACACCTCGGGCAACCGGCGCGCCCACCTGTGCCCGTATCACGGCTGGAGCTATGGTTCGGATGGCCGCAACATCTTGATCAAAGACAAAGCCGAGGGCGACTATGCCAGCGCCTTCGACCAAGACAACCACGACTTGCAAGCCGTGGCGCAATTTGCCCAGTACCGGGGCTTCATGTTTGCCAGCCTGTCATCCGATGTACCGCCCCTGCACGAGCACCTGGGCGATGTGCGCACCCTGATCGACCTGGCCGTGGACCAAGCCCCCGAGGGACTGGAGTTGGTGCCTGGCGTGGTGCATTACCGCTTTGAAGCCAACTGGAAAATGCAACTCGAGAACACCATCGACGCCTACCACTTTGCCTCCACCCACCCCTCGTACCTGCGCTTGCAAGAGCGCCGCGCCAGCATGCCGCAACGCGCCGATGCGCCACAAACCATTTGGCACAGTGCCAACAAGCCCAAAGAAATGATGGGCGCCTTTGGTTTCCCCCAAGGCCACGCCATGGTCTGGACCACCACCCCAGTGGAAAACCACCCGCTTTACCCCCAACGAGAGGCCCTGCAAAACCGTGTCGGCCCCGTGCGCACCCAATGGATGATGCGCACCCGACAACTCAATGTGTTTCCCAACTTGCAAATCGCCTCCAGCGCAGCCATCCAAATGCGCGTCATCCAACCGGTGTCGGTGGACCGCACCGAAATCACCTCTTACTGCCTGGCCCCAGTGGGTGAAAGCGCCCCACAACGGCGCCAGCGTTTGCGCCAGTACGAAGATTTTTTCAACCCCAGTGGCCTGGCCACGCCCGACGACACGGTGATATTTGAAGACTGCCAGCGCGGCATGGCGTCGGGCGCCATCGAGTGGCAACAAGGCCATGCCCGGGGCATGCAGCGCCGCATTTTTGGCCCCGATGAACACGCCCAAGAACTGGGCATCCAACCGCTTACATCGGTGAGCGGCACCTTTGAGATGAGTGATGAAACCGTTTTTCATGCTTTGTACCGCCACTGGCGTGGGGGCATGGCATGAGCACATTGCCCTGGGCCACCCTGCATGCGGTGCAAAGCGTCATCCACCGCGAAGCCTTGTACCTGGACAGCCAACGCTGGGACGATTGGTTGGCGTTGTTCACCAAAGATGCGGTGTTTTGGATGCCCGCCTGGACCGATGAACACCGCTTGAGCGAATCGCCAGAGCGCGAACTCTCGTTGATTTATTGCACCGCCCGCGCGGGCCTGGAAGACCGCGTTTGGCGCGTGCGCTCAGGCCTGTCCATCTCCTCCAAGCCCCTGCCCCGAACCTCGCACGCCGTCACCAACAGCGTGTTCAGCCCCGATGGGGAGAGCAGCGACAAAGTCATCGTTGACTCCAGCTGGACCTGCCACGTTTACCAACTGAAACAACGCAGCCAACACGTGTTTTTTGGCAGCTACCAACACCATCTGGTTTGCGAGCAGGGGGAGTGGCGCATCCACAGCAAAAAAGTGGTGTTGATGAACGACCAAATCCCCACCATGCTGGACTTTTACTGCATTTGACGGCTGGCCTTTCCCCGGCCAGCCCCCTCAACGCCGCACGCCTGGCGCAATGGCGGCGGCGGCATCCCAAGCTTGGTCAAACCATGGGTCACCGGCCAAATAGGCCCGCAACATGGGCAGGGCGTCCAAGCCCCAAAAGACCTTGTCGTCCACACACAGGCTGGGCACGCCAAACACGCCACGCGCAATCGCCTCGTCGGTGTTGGCCTTGAGCTGCTGCTTGACCTCGGGCGCGTCGGGCCCCATGGGCGGGGCCAAATGCGCTGCCAAGGCCAGCCCACGCGCCGCGTCGTCAGCCACCCCACCGCCGCGCCACACATGGTGGAAAACGGTTTCGACCACCGCGTGAGGGGTTTCACCCGCATGGCTGCAAGCCAATGCCAAACGCAACAAAGACAAGGGGTTGAACGGATGGGCGTGGGGCAAATCCAAGGGCACGCCAAGCTGTTGGGCTTGCCACAACACCTGGCGATACGTCCACTCGCGCTTGCCGGCAATCTCCGCCGGGCCCAATTGCCCATGGTGTTTCAGCATCGCAGCAAACAACACGGGCTTGTACACCACGCGGTGCGGCACCGCTTGCAGGCTGCGCGGCAAAGCCTCAAACGCCAAATAGGCGTAGGGCGAAATGAAGTCCAGGTAGAAGGTGATGGTTTTCATGGGGGACCCAGTCGGGAGAGATGCCTAACTGTTGGCGGAAGCGGTGAGATTCGAACTCACGAACGGTTGCCCGTTGCCGGTTTTCAAGACCGGTGCAATCGACCACTCTGCCACGCTTCCTATGGGTCAATGAGCGCGCATTGTAAGGGGGCTGCGGGCAGCTTCGGGCCGGGGGTGGCGCTGCGCTTAACATCTGGGGTCGGCAGCAGTGGCCAACACCTGCGCCGATTGCCACCAACCCCATGGAGACCGCATGACCCCCCTGAACCTGACACGCCGATGCGTGACCCCGATGCTGCTTGGCTTGGCTTTGTGCGCCGGGCTTTCTCCCTTGATGGCGCAAACCAAAATTCCGCTGCGCATTTCCACTCCAGCCGTGCCCGATGACTGGCACGCCAAGATGTGGACGGTGTTCAAAGAGTCGCTGGACAAAGCGGCACCCAACCAGTTTGATGTGCAAATTCACCTCAATGCCTCTTTGTTCAAACAAGGGGCCGAACCGGCTGCCATGGCGCGTGGCAACCTGGAGCTGACCACGGTGTCGGCGTTTGACATGGCCAAGCTGGTGCCCGAGTTTTCGATCTTCACCGCTGGCTACATCGTGCGCGACCCACAGCACCAGCAAAAGGT
>CAXNFO010000052.1:0-8636 GCA_964201395.1 Limnohabitans sp. | reverse complement strand
ATGCGCCAGCAAGGGCGGTATGTCAAAGTCACGCAGGCCAATTTGACCTATGTGGCCATCGACGACCAAGGCCGACCCTGCCCCATACAAGCCCCTGCATCAACTTGAGGCGCGCCGCTTGGCGCGTGCAACACGCTTCGGTGCCGATTGCACACCCTGCTGGGCATCCCACAGCGATGAGTCTTTTTCGTATTGTTTGATTTGGACGCTGAGCCAGTCTTTGAACAGGCTCAACTCCGGTTTGACCTTGGCCCGGTGGGGCGACACCAGGTAGTAGGCGTCAGGGTGTGGCGCCTGCACAGGATGGACCAGCACCAACTCGCCACGGGCCAGCAAGGCCTGGGCAATTGAGCGGCGGGTCAGGGCCACGCCCTGGCCCAGCCTCGCCGCTTCCAGCAAATGGGTCGAATCGGTGAAATGCAGGCCCGCCGCAGTCACATCGCCATCCAGGCCCGCAGCGGCCATCCAAGTGGCCCAACTCTCGCCGACGTGCATGCACGGCCATCGGCGCCAATCCACCGGCTTGCGCCGCAATGCGGGCGTCCACAACTCGGGGGAGGCCACCACCACCAAGCCCTCGCCCATCAAACGCTGAACCTGCACATGCGGCCAGTGGCCCTGGCCAAAGCGAATGGCGGCATCCATGTGATCGCCTTCCAAATCGCTGAAAGCCAAGCCCGCACGCAATTTCAAATGGATGTGCGGAAATTGATGGCGCCAATCGGGCAAGCGTGGCAACAACCAATGCATCACCCATGAGGGCAGCACCGACAGCACCAGGGTGCTTTGCGCCGATTTGTCGCCGACCTGCGCGCTGGCCGCGGCCAATTCTTCGAGCAGTGGCCGCACTTGATAGGCGTAGCTGCGGCCCGCCTCGGTCAAAGCCATGCCGCGCCCTTGGCGGATCAACAAGGTTTGGCCCAGCATGTCTTCGATGGCGCGTATTTGATGGCTCACCGCGCCATGGGTCAAATGCAGCGCCTTGGCGGCTTCGCTCAAACTGCCCAATCGCGCCACAGTGATGAATGCACGCAAGGCGGTCAGCGGTGGAATGCGTTCGATCATGTTAGAAAAATTCAAATGGGATGCGAATCGAACAATGATGTCTGCGCTTGAACTCGCGCTCCAATAGATGGGTGTCTAAAGCAGCCCAGGGCTGATGAAAGACACGCCCCATTGACCACACCCCACTTGAAAGGAAAACCACCATGTGCATTGACGACATTCGTTTGTTTTTGAGAGATTATTTTGATGTGTTGCAGAACCAGGACTTGGCATTGTTTGACCGGGTTTTTCACCCGCAAAGCGTGCTCTATTCTGCCCAAAATGGTGAGGTGGTCGTGCGCCCCTTTGCCGCTTATCGGGAAATGGTTCAAGGGCGTGCATCACCGCAGTCCCAGAACAGCCCGCGCGACGAGCATGTGTTGATGATCGACTTGTTGTCGCCAGAGATGGCCATGGCCAAAGTGCAATTGCGCTTGTTTGACAACATCATGGTCGATCACCTGAACTTGATGAAAGTCGATGGCCGCTGGACCATCATGGCCAAACACTTCTCTCGCTTGCGCAGCGCTGTCTAAGTGGTCACGCGCTAACGTCCCCACGCTGCGCAAGGGTATTGACCATTTCCTGCCTTCTGCGCATGCGTTGCGAACGGGAAAGCCCCATCCCCATGGGGTTTCCCCGCTGACGCAGCAGCAGCATTTTTAGGCATAGTAGGTACTTTTGTTGAAGTCAATTTTGCCAAGGCGCGCGCGTGCAATTTTTACAACTGGTCATCGGTGGGGTTTCGCAAGGTTGCATTTACGGCCTGATTGCGCTGGGCTTTGTGCTGATCTACAAAGCCACTGAAACCGTGAGCTTTGCCCAGGGCGAGCTGATGATGCTCGGCGCCTTTGCCGGTTTGCTGGCAATGGGGTTTTGGGGCTTTCCCTTTTGGGTCGCGGTGCTGGCGGCGATGGCCGCCATGGCCACTGTGGGCTATGTGATTGAGCGCGCGGTGATTCAACCCATTCTCGGACAGCCCGCGTTTTCTGTGGTCATGCTCACCATTGGCATCGGCTATGTGTTGCGTGGCTTGGTCACCATGATTCCGGGCATTGGCACCGACACCCACACCTTGGCGGTACCCTACAAAGACCTGGGGTTTCAATGGGGCGCCTTGATGATCAATGCCGAACAAGCGGTGGTGGTTGGGGCGACCGCAGCCTTGTGTTTGGTTCTGTATTTGTTGTTCAAGCACACCAAGCTGGGCATTGCCATGCAAGCCATGTCACAAAACCAACTGGCCGCTTATTACATGGGCATCCCGGTGAAGCGGCTCAACAGCATGGTGTGGGCCTTGGCCGCCATGGTGGCAGCCGTCGCCGGTTTGTTACTCGCGCCCATCACCTTTGTCCATGCCAACATGGGCTTCATTGGCCTCAAAGCCTTTCCCGCAGCCGTGGTGGGTGGATTTGGCAGTTTGCCTGGCGCCATTGTGGGGGGCTTGGTGATTGGTGTGGTCGAGTCTTTGTCGGGCTTTTATTTGCCGGATGGCTTCAAAGACACGGCCGCCTATATCGTGGTGCTGATCATGCTGATGGTGATGCCCAACGGTTTGTTTGGCGAAACCACCCGCAAAAAGGTCTGATACCGTGCGCTTTGTTTTCAAAACCGATTACAACCAAGACATTGGCTTGGCCAAACACAAAGGCCATGTGTTTTGGTATGGCCTGTTGATGCTGGTGCTGGTGCTGTCGCCCTGGCTGCTGCAAGAGTATTGGCTGGCCCAACTCACCTTTGTCTTGATCTACAGCATTGTTGGTTTGGGTTTGATGCTGTTGGCGGGATTCACCGGTTTGTTCTCCATTGGCCATGCGGCGTTTTTGGGGGTGGGTGCGTATACCCAGGCGGTATGCACCCAAGCCGGCATGTCATTTGTGCCCGCCCTGGTGTGTGCCACGGGTTTATCGGCGGCTGTGGGCGTGGTGGTGGGTTTGCCCGCCTTGCGCGTCAAGGGCATTTACTTGGGCATTGCCACACTGTCCTTTGGATTCATTGTGGAAGAGGTGCTGGCGCGCTGGGAAAGCGTCACCGGTGGCAACGCTGGTATTCACCTCAAAGCCCCCGATCTGTGGGGTCAGTCGGTGAGCAGCGCCGAAGGCTTTTATTTCTTGTGTTTATTTCTCACGGTGTTGAGCACCTTGGGGGTGCTCAACTTGCTGCGCTCGCCCACGGGACGCGCATTTGTGGCGATCCGCGACTCGGAAATATCGGCCCAAAGCATGGGCATCCATTTGGCTTATTACAAAACCCTGTCGTTTGCCATTTCGGCCGCCTTGGCCGGTCTTGGCGGGGCTTTGTACGGCCACAAAATGCAGTTCATCTCGCCCGATCAATTCAGTGTGCTGCAGTCGATTGATCTGCTGCTGATGATTGTGGTGGGCGGCCTGGGCTCGGTGCACGGTGCATTTTTGGGGGCAATATTTTTGATCGTGCTGCCACAGTTGATTTCTTTGACCAAGGACAGTTTGCCCGACGCGATTGCTTTGGCCCCCGGTCTTCAGTCTTTGGTTTATGGCTCGGTGTTGATTGCATTTGTGCTGTTTGAGCCCATGGGCATGTATGGGCGCTGGCTCAAGGTGCGCACCTATTTCCAGGTTTTTCCGTTTTACCGCCAAGGCATGTTCAAACGGCAAAAGGCATTTCAAAAATCAGATCGGCTGCGCTGACCATGTCCGACATCTTGTTGCAAGCCCATGATTTGAGTGTCCAGTTTGGCGGCGTTCGGGCCGTCAACCAAGTGAGTTTTGCAGTTCGCAAAGGCGAAGTTTTCACCTTGATTGGGCCCAACGGCGCGGGCAAAACCACGGTGTTCAACCTGATCAGCCGCATCTACAACCCCACCAGTGGCCATATTCGCTGGCACACCCCAACGGGCGAGCTGACCTTGACCGATTGCCCAGCCCACAAGGTGGCCGCTTTGGGCATCGCCCGCACATTTCAAAACATTGAGCTGTTTGAACACGCCAGTGTTTTGCAAAATTTGCTCATTGGTCGCCATGTGCACCAACAAACCGGGTTCTGGCAAAACCTGCTTTTCACACCCGCCGTGCGCCGCAGCGAGCGCGCCTTTCGGCTGCGGGTCGAAGAGGTGATCGATCTGTTGGACTTGCAACACCACCGCGACACCATGGTGGCCGGTTTGCCATACGGGGTGCGCAAGGTGGTCGAGTTGGCCCGTGCCTTGTGCACCGAGCCCCAATTGCTGCTGCTCGACGAGCCCTCCTCCGGTTTGAATGCCGAGGAGACCGACGACATGGCCTACTGGATCCGCGACATCCAACACGAGTTGGGCATCACGGTGTTGATGGTGGAGCATGACATGCGCTTGGTCAGCATGGTCTCGGACCGGGTGCTGGCCATGAACCAAGGCCAGGTGCTGGCCCTGGGCAGCCCCGCTGAGGTGCAAAGCCACCCCGATGTGGTCGAGGCCTATTTGGGCAGCGCCGAAGACTTGAGCCATTTGCGCCGGAGCCGGGCATGAGCGGCGACCAGACCCCCATCTTGCAACTGCTCAATGTCGAGAGCAGTTACGGCCCCATCAAAGCGATTCGTGGGGTCAGCTTGCAGGTGAATGCCGGTGAAATTGTCACGGTGCTGGGCTCCAATGGGGCCGGCAAATCCACCATTTTGAAAACCATCTCCGGCATCATTGAGCCGCGCAAAGGCAGCGTGCTGCACCAAGGCCAAGACATCACTGGACAAGACCCTGCGGCCATCGTTCAGCGCGGTGTCTCGCATGTCCCCGAAGGGCGAGAGGTGTTCCCCTTGCTGAGCGTGCACGACAATTTGCTCATGGGTGCTTACACGCGCCAAGACCGCGACGGCGTGGCCAGGGACATGGCCCAGGTCTATGCCTACTTT
The DNA here is from genome assembly GCA_964201395.1 of Limnohabitans sp. Lineage (GTDB taxonomy): Bacteria > Pseudomonadota > Gammaproteobacteria > Burkholderiales > Burkholderiaceae_C > Limnohabitans. Next base: position 3,728 of record CAXNFO010000052.1, on the reverse strand, counting down.
CCCATCTTGCAAGAGCGCTCAGGCCAACATGCTGGCTTGCTGTCGGGTGGCCAGCAACAAATGTTGGCCTTGTCACGGGCCTTGATGGCCGAGCCTGACATGATCTTGCTCGACGAACCCAGCTTGGGCTTGAGCCCCAAGCTGACCTTGGAAATTTTCGAGATCGTGGTGCGCATCAACCGCGAGCGCGGCACCACGATTTTGCTGGTCGAGCAAAACGCCCACATGGCCTTGAACGCGGCCGACCGGGGCTATGTGTTGGAGAACGGCCGCATCGTCATGGAAGACAGTTGTGAGCGCTTGCGCGAGAAAGACGATATCCGCGAGTTTTACTTGGGCATGAAAGACGACAGCGTTCGCACAGAGCGGCGCTGGAAGAAAAAGAAAACCTGGCGCTGAGCATGAGCAATCTATGGAACTTGCAAGACCTGCAAGGCAACACTGAGATCATTGTGGCGGGTGACACCATCCCCGCCATGTTTTGGCAAGCGGCGACGCAGCGCGCGGATCAGGTGTGGCTGCGGCAAAAGGAATTGGGCGTTTGGCGCAGTTGGACTTGGCAAGATTGCGCCAACACGGTGCAAGACCTGGGCCATGGCTTGATGAGCCTGGGCGTGCAAGCCCACGACCGTTGCGCCATTTTGGCCAACACATCGCGCGAATGGGTGTTGAGCGACTTGGCCATTTTGTGCTGTGGTGCCGTCTCCAATGGCATTTACCCCACCGACGCCGCATCCCAAGTGCAATACCTTTGCCAAGACTCGGACAGCGTGGTGCTGTTTGTGGAAAACGACGAGCAGCTCGACAAGGCCTTGGCAGTGCGCGATCAGTTGCCGCGCTTGCGCCACATCGTGGTGTTTGACATGACTGGCTTGCAGCAGCTCCATGACCCCATGGTCATGGGCTGGGAGACGCTGGTCGAGCGGGGTCGCGCCTGGGGCCAAGGCCAGCCAGGCGCTTTACGCGCTCGCAGCGACGCTTGTCAAGCCCAGGACCTGGCGATTTTGGTTTACACCTCGGGCACCACCGGCAAACCCAAGGGGGCCATGCACAGCCATGCCGGATTGGTGTATGCGGTCCGCGGCTTCAACACCTTGGCGCGCCAAGATGCGCGCGACGATCGCATGTGCTTTTTGCCACTGTGTCACATTGTGGAACGCATTGGCGGTGAGTACCACGCGCTGTACACCGGGGCGGTGCTGAATTTTGTGGAGAACCCCGAAACCATTCCCGAGAATGTGCGCGAAATCGCGCCCACGGTGTTTGTGGCCGTGCCCCGGGTGTGGGAAAAGTTTTACTCCAGCGTGATGATCGCCCTCAAAGAGTCCAGCCCAATGCAACAAATGACGTATGCCTGGGGCATTGGGGTGGGCCAGCGGATCGCCGAGCGGGTGCTGGCCCAACAAGCGGTTTCCTGGGTATTGAAGTGCCAATTCACGCTGGCCCGCTGGTTGGTGCTCAACAACGTGCGCAAGCTCATTGGCATTCACCGCGCCCGCATGCTGATTTCTGGCGCCGCCCCCATTTCGCCCAGCCTGATCAAATGGTATTTGTCTCTCGGCGTGCCCATGTTGGAAGCTTGGGGCATGACCGAAACCTGTGGCGCATCAACGGCCATGACCGCTGCCCGCATCAAGCCCGGCTCCATCGGGCCGGCAGCCGGCTTCAACGAAGTTCGGTTGGACCCCACCACCCAGGAGTTGTTGGTGCGTGGCCCCAACGTGTTCATGGGCTATTTGAATTTGCCCGACAAAACCGCTGAAGCCCTGGATGCCGATGGCTGGCTGCACACCGGCGATGTGGGCGAGGTCGACGCCGACGGTTACTTCCGCATCACCGACCGGATGAAAGACATCATCATCACCGCTGGTGGCAAGAACATCACCCCCAGCGAATTTGAAAACGAGTTGAAGTTTTCACCCTACATCACCGATGCGGTGCTGATCGGTGACCAGCGGCCTTACCTGACCGCCATCATCATGATCGACCAAGACAATGTCGAGAAATTCGCCCAGGATCATGATGTCCCTTTCAGCAACTATGCCAGCCTGACCCAAAGCCAGGCTGTGCTGGACCTGATCCAATCGGTGGTGGACCAAGCCAATGCCCAGTTTGCCCGGGTCGAACAAGTCAAGAAGTTTTGGTTGCTAGACACCCAGCTCTCGGCAGAGGATGAAGAACTCACCCCCACCATGAAGCTCAAGCGCCAATTGGTGCAAAAGAAATACGCACCCCACATTGAGGCCATGTACCGCCCCTGATGGCCCACGGGCCTACGGGCTTACCATGGCTTGACAGGGCCGCACAGGCCAGCAGAATCTACCCACTTTTTAACCCTGGAGATCCGCATGAAATCACTCCCCCACATCCGCCTTGGGATGGCCTTGATGGCTTGCTTGAGCGCACCCTTGGCTTTGGCGCAATCACAAGGCGTGAGCAAGACCGAAATCAATCTGGGCTCGATCCAAGACCTCTCCGGCCCCTTGGCGGGTTTTGGCAAGCAAGTGCGCCTGGGCATGTTGCTGGCCGTGGACGAACTCAACGAGCAAGGCGGCATCAATGGCCGCAAGCTCACCATCAAGATAGAGGATTCAGGCTACGACCCGAAAAAAGCGTTTTTGGCTGCCCAAAAACTGGTCAACCAAGACAAGATTTTTGCCATGGTGGGGCACATTGGAACGGCTCAAAATTTGGCCGCCATGCCCGTTCAGTTTGAAAAGAACGTGGTCAACTTCTTCCCGGTCACCGCCGCGCGCGAAATGTTTGAGCCCTTTCACCGCCTGAAGTATTCTTTTGCCGCCACTTACTACGACCAAGTGCGGGTGTCCACCGCCATGTTGGTCAAAGAAAAAGGCGTGAAGAAAATTTGCACCCTGTACCAAGACGACGAGTTCGGCCTCGAAGTTGTGCGTGGGGCCGAGGCTGGCCTCAAGTCCATCAACATGGAATTGGCCGAGCGCACCTCCTACAAGCGTGGATCCACCGACTTCTCGTCGCAAATTGCCAAGCTCAAGTCATCGGGTTGCGAGATGGTGGTATTGGGCACCATCATCCGCGAAACGATTGGCGCCATTGGCGAGTCGCGCAAGACCGGTTTTAATCCGGTTTTCCTGGGTTCATCAGCGGCCTATACCGACTTGATCCACAAGTTGGGCGGCAAAGCCATGGACGGTTTGTATGCCGCCATGACAGCTCAACACCCCTACTTGGACGAGGCTTCGCAGCCGATTCGTTTTTGGGCCAATAAATACAAAACCAAGTTCAACGAAGATCCCACCGTTTTCTCGGTCTACGGCTATAGCGCGATCAACAACTTTGCCACCGCCGCACGCAAAGCTGGCACCAACCTCAGCACGGACAGTTTCATCAAAGCCATGGACACCATGGTCTTTCCGAAGGACATGTTTGGCGGGCCTGAGCTGACCTTTGGACCTGAAAAACGCCTGGGCAACTATGCGTCTCGCTTGTCCCAAATCCAAGACGGAAAATGGAAGGTCACGACCGACTATTTCAAATAAGTCGTTCACCCGCTCCTTCTAAAACCCCGCTGCATCCAGCGGGGTTTTTTCATGTCCGGTCAGGACACAATGAAAGCGGCGGCACCCGTGGCGATGAGTTCCTCACCGGGACCCCAAAAAGACATTTGCAAAGTGGCCACCCGAGAGCCCAAGCGCAGCACCAGGGCGCGCACCTCGAAACGCTGCCCGATGGCTTGGCGCAAATAGTCG
>CAXNFO010000051.1:0-8696 GCA_964201395.1 Limnohabitans sp. | reverse complement strand
TGACATCAGCCTCAGAGTCTACAAAAACGCGCCTGCGTGCCAATGCCCTTGTCCTTGCTCATAATGTCGCCGGCGTGTTTGCCAGCCATGCCGCTACCCAGAATCTTGCCGTGGCCCCAGCCAGCATGGCCGTCTTTTGAGATGGCATCAGCGAGGTTTCACCAAGGTACGGTGCGGCCCGCCTGATTCTGTCTAGATATATGGATAGATAAAATCTTTTCGACCTAGGATTGCTGGCAAACATCCATAAGAGAGCTGCTCACCATGCAAGTTCAATTGACCAAGATCAAAAACAAAATGTCCGAATATGTCCGGGCCGTTCAGAACGGAAGCACCTTTGAAATCACGGTGCGTGGCGTGCCCGTTGCCATGCTGACCCCCATCGCCAAACCCACGAGCAAAACAGGCTTTCAAGCGCGTGTATTGGGCCAGATGGCCACACCCGGTGCGCCTCGGTTAGACATCACGGCGGCCTTGAAAGAGGGTCGAAAGTGAAGCTCGTTGTTGACAACTCCGTCGCCATGAGGTGGTTGTTTGCAGACGGCTCAGAGGCACATCGACAGTACGCCGGCGGGGTGGCAGCCTTGGTTGAAACCTCTGAAGTTCACGTACCTGCCTTGTTTGTGACCGAGACCGCGAATGTCATTTCGCGCGCCTTGAAAGCCGGCGTGATCACCCCTCAAGAATGTGAATCAAGGTTCGATCTGCTCCAGGCCATGCAAGCCAGTGTTGCCCCCATGGAATCGACACACTCAGCCATGCCACTGGCCATCAAAGCATTTGAAGAGGGGCTTTCGGCCTACGACGCCACCTATTTGCTGCTGGCCCAAAAACTGGGCTGCCCACTTGCAACGCTTGACAAGGATTTGCGCCGAGCCGCCAAAAAAAATGGCGTTGCGATTGCCGGGGAAGCAACGAATTTATTCGATAAAAAATGGTTTTGCCACCCATGCTGTTGGCGCCGATTGCCAACCTGCACCACAAGGACGCGAAAAGCGCCGTCCTGAATGTCACAAATCACCCGACAAGCGCCCACCCGGTAGCGCCAGAATCCGCCGTGCGGTCCTGTCAATGCCTTTCCGGTGTTGCGCGGATCCTCCGTTGTGGAGATGCGCTCGTCCATGAAGTCAACGATGCGCCGCGCCATCTGTTTGTCGAGCTTGCGCAGCTGACCTCTGGCCGTCTCGGTGTCATTAATCGCCCAAGCCAAGGTCTTTTCTCACGTCGGCAACGGAATGGACCTGTTCTTTCCCTTGACGGACACGTGCAAGCACATCGGCAGCGAGGTAGTAGTCTTCCATTTCTTGGATGCCGTTTTCGATGATTTCGCGCAGATAAAAAGCTTTGGTGCGCCCAGTTTGGGATGCGAGGTAGTCAAGCCTCTGCTCGATCTCTGGCGCAAGCCGAATTGAAGTTGCCATATCAAATCCTCCATTGAATACATGTATTCAATTTATCACGGAGAGCATGTCTTGGCCACCTCATGCGCCGAGCGCAGGTCGTGCCCATGAGTGCAGCCACATCGCCTTGCGTCAGGCCCGCTCTCAAACGTGCTGCAATCAGTTCAGGGAAGAAATTGCTCTTGTCGCCATCGCAAACAACTGTATAAAATTACAGACTTCTGGGAGCCATATGAAGAAAATCACCACCCCCAACGATCCCGCGCACCACATCGCGGTATTCCAAGAAACCACCATTCGACGTGTCTGGCACAACGAGGAGTGGTGGTTTGCCATTGTTGACGTGGTGGGTGTGCTGACCGATTCGGTGCAGCCTGAGGGCTACGTGAAAGACCTGCGCCGTCGTGACACGGAGCTGGCCAAAGGGTGGGGGCAAATTGCCACCCCCCTTCGTGTTCCGACCGCGGGCGGAGCACAGCGGGTGAATTGCGCCAACACCGAAGGCCTGTTCCGCATCATCCAGTCCATCCCGTCGCCCAAGGCCGAGCCGTTCAAACGCTGGCTGGCGCAGGTGGGTTATGAGCGCGTCAAAGAAATAGAAAACCCCGAACTGGCCAGCGCCCGTGCCCGCGAGCTGTATCAGGCCAAGGGTTACCCACAGGCATGGATCGAGAAGCGGCTGCGCTCCATCTCCGTTCGCGGGGAGCTGACGGACGAGTGGAAAGCACGCGGCGTGGCCGAGGGCAAAGAGTATTCAATACTCACCGCCGAGATTGCCCGCGCCACCTTTGGCGTGACACCCGTCGAACACAGTCAGCTCAAGGGCTTGGATGTGGTGAAGACCGGCAACAACCTGCGCGACCACATGACCGACCTGGAGTTGATCTTCACCATGCTGGGCGAAGCCAGCACCACCGAGATTGCCCGCCGCAGTGACGCCTTGGGTTTTGATGAAAACCGCACGTCCGCCAAAGAGGGCGGAAAGATTGCCGGCAACGCCCGAAAAGCGCTGGAGGCCAAAACGGGTAAGAAGGTGGTGAACAAAGCCAACTATCTGGCCGCAGCACCTTCTCCCGATTTGCTGGATGCGCCCAAACCGGCACTGTCGAGCACGCCCAAAGTTCGGGTGAAGTCAAAGGTGCCCAAGGGCGAATAACTTGAGCAGCAACTTCTCAGAAGTGGCCATCTCTGTTTGAGTTCTGCTTGACCATTTCATGTGCCGTGCGGTACCCCCCACGCCCTTCAAAGACGCCAACAACCCAACAAAAAACGGATGGCTGCACAGCGTGGACGAATTGCCCACCAGCGGCAACTTGCGCCGTGCGTGGGTCATGCCCACGTTCATGCGGCGGATGTCAGACAAAAAGCCGATCTCGCCTTGGGGGTTGCTGCGTGACAGGGTGATGGCAGAGATGCCGCGCTCTTGGCCCTGAAACGCATTGACGACGAGTGAGAAACGTATCGCTTGACCGCGCACAATGTTTACATACAATGTACATATGATTCAGTTTGAATGGCACCCAAGCAAGGCAACAGCAAACCTAAAGAAGCATCAGGTCTCATTTGAAGAAGCGCAGACCGTTTTCTATGATGAATTCGCTGTTCAATTCTTCGATGAAGATCACTCGGCAGATGAAGAACGCTTTCTGATGTTGGGCATGAGTGTTCATTCCAAACTGCTCATCGTCTGCCACTGTGAACGTGAAGGTGGGGAAACCATCCGAATCATCTCTGCTCGCAAGGCAACCAAGCGCGAAAGCGCTTTTTATCGAGGCATCTGACATGAAAGCCGAATACGACCTCTCCAAGCTCAAAGCGCGCAAAAACCCCTATGCATCCAAGCTCAAGAAGCCTGTGACGATGCGTCTGTCAGAAGACGTCGTCGTCTATTTCAAAAGCATGGCAGATGAAGCTGGTGTCCCCTATCAAAGCCTAATCAACTTGTATTTACGCGACTGCTTGGCCAATAACCGCAAAGTACAAATCAACTGGCCTAAGCTGGCTTAAAGAGCCAAAGCCTTGCAGTAGCCCCCACCCCCTTCACATAAGCCAGCAACTCCACAAAAAACTTCATGCAGCCGCGAATGGCTCCATGCGCATCACGGCACGCGCTCCCACGGCGCTGGCAAAGCGTTGGACTGTTCGCATGGATGGTGTGCCCCTGCCACTTTCAGGCGCTTGTACGTCATAGGCTCGGCGAACGGCGGGGTTGGCCAGCAGTTGGGCTTTCACATCTTTCAGATTTTTCACGTCGATGGTGTGCGCTGAGTGCACATGTTGTCTGTGATGAGCACCTCAGCGGAAATACCGAAACCTTTGTTCAGGTTTCGGATCATGCGCAGCGTGAGGGGGCGTTTGTGGTTGAGCACTTCATAGACGCGGTTCGGCTGGCCGATCATGGGTTCCAGATCTTTCACCGACTGCCCCGCTTGGTCCATACGGAACTTGATGTGAATGATTCGCTGCTGCATGTTCACGCCCCATTGCGCGTTCACTCTTGCGCCACCACGTTGGATCTCCATGTGAATGGTCTCTGCGGTGGGACCAGCCCTGAGTTGACGCAGGATGCGGACTTCTTTGGCACTGAGCAAAATCAGCCAAAAATAAAACATGCCGATTCCGGACTGAAAGGCTGTACTGAATCGGTTTAGGATCGAGTTTGAGGATCGGGCCCCTCAGCGATGACCCTTCACTCCGTTCTCAAAAAAATCGGACACCCTCCCATCTGGGTACTGCCAGCATTGGCAATTTTCAAAAAACACAAGCATGCCCGTCTTACACAATGCAATGCCGGATTCAAAATCTAAATTATGCGATCGCTGCGGTACCGCTTGGGAGTATGAGAACAACAAAAGCAACTTGCATGCGGGTTGGTCGGTGGTGCGGCGTTGAAGCGGCCAGCATGAAAGCACCGCCAAGACTGCAAACCCTGGTGGATGAGGGGCTGATCGACACTGTGGTTCGCCAGCTCATGAGCGGCAAAGAAGCCATGGTGTACGTGGTGCGCTGCGGGGACGAAACCCGTTGCGCCAAAATTTACAAAGAGGCCACTCAGCGCAGCTTTAGGCAGGCGGTGGATTACACCGAAAACCGCAAGGTCAAAAACTCGCGCTCGGCCCGGGCCATGGCCAAAGGCAGCAAATTTGGTCGGCAAGAACAAGAGGCGGCCTGGCAAAGCGCCGAGGTCGATGCGCTTTACAGGTTGGCCGCTGCTGGCGTTCGCGTGCCTAAGCCGTACAACTTTTTTGACGGTGTGCTGCTGATGGAGTTGGTGACCGACGCGCAGGGCGACGCAGCGCCACGATTGAATGACGTGTCCTTCACGCCCGAGCAAGCTATGAAGCACCATGCGACGCTGATTGCCGAAGTGGTGCGCATGTTATGCGCAGGCGTGGTGCACGGTGATTTGTCAGAGTTCAATATTTTGCTGGCGCACACGCCAGGCCCTGGCGACACACCTGGCGTGGACGAACCCGTCATCATTGACCTGCCGCAAGCGGTAGACGCCGCAGGCAACAACCATGCGCAACGCATGCTGCTGCGCGATGTGGGCAACCTACGGGACTTCTTCGGCCAGTTCGCGCCTGCACTTTTGAAGACAGACTATGGACCAGAAATGTGGAGCTTGTACCAAGCTGGGTTATTGGGCAACGACACCGTTCTGACAGGGCATTTCGAACGTGCCAATGCCGATGTAGACATGATCGCCGTGCTGCGCGAGATTGACGATGCCCGCGCCGAAGACGCAGCGCGCCGATTGCGCATGTCTTTACCGCCTGCGTGAAAGTCCGCAAATACGCCCCATCAGCCAAGGGCTACGCATCCCTGAAAGCCGTTCAAACCTTCATGACGAATGGATCGAGTAGACGCACACCGGCAATGACTTCACCCGTTTTCAGGTCTTCGCTGAAGAGCACATTACAGCCAGCGGTTTGGGCAGATGCAATGATGAGCGCATCGTAAAACGCGACGCTTCGGGTTTGGCTCAAGTCAAGCCCTGCGCGAATGATGGCCGGAGTGACTTGCACAATTTCAAACTGCTCGTACATATCAAGCTGAGCCCGAATATGCGCTGCTGGCAGTCTGAGTTTTTTGATGGCCACATTGCAATACTCTTGCAGAACTTGCGTTGACAGAACGCCCGTAGCGGTCTCATAAAGCTGTTTGAGCAGGGCCAAGGCGGCTTGCTGTTTGTCGGGCGCGTCGCTGGCCTCGGCATAGACGAGCACGTTGGTATCGATAAAACTGCGATCTGCCACAGTGTCAACGCTCGTTGGCTTCGTCACGGTTGAATTTCCAACCGCCGAGTTGCGCAGTTGACTGGCGGCAACGCGCCTCAAACTGGGCCCATTCTTGGCCCCGACGCGAACTGCCCGCCAATTGCTCCAAATGGTCACGCACCGCCTGATTCAGGCTTTTCCCCATTTTTTGCGCTGCCTCGCGGGCGCGTTGAACGACTTGTTCGTCCACCGAGAGAGTGATGTTCATTGTGAGCTCCATCCTTCTATACACACATATTATGTGCGCACTCATTATTTTCGTCAAACGGACTAGCAGCACCAAGTCGCACGCCTGGGGGGTGGGGGCCGCAAGGCTTGCGTTGCTCCCGTTCTCGCCTCATTGCGCCGGGGCGAAGTTGACTTGTGCGACTGAACCTCAACGACGCCCATTGCCTGGCTTGGCAAAGTCCGCATCCACCCAAGCTTGGGCCGTTTGGCGGTTGAGCTTGAAACTGGCCTCCACTTTCACCTCGGCCAACTCGTCACCGCCTTCGTCCTGCGCACTGAGCACGGCATAGGGGTTGTCCTCATCGGGCGCGATGCGCAGCAGCACCGTGATGCGGCTGGCCAGACCGTTGACGATCACGCTCTGGTTCAACTGCGCGTGCAATTGCTGCTCGCTGCGGCGCACAAACTCACTGGCGGTTTTGACCAGCGTGATGAAGGCCGTGCCGTCCAGCGGCTTGGGGTTCTTCTTGTCACGGCCCATGGTCCAGGGTCCGACCAGTGCCGGTTCGGACGCACCGGCTTTGAACATTGCCACAGCCCAGCCATCGTCGTCTTCATTTTTGATGACCTGGGCCGTCCAGTTGTCGTCTTGCCAAAGTCGGGCTTCCTGCCGCAGGGGGTTGTCTTGTGTGTCGTCGCTCATCGTGTCTTTGCTCAAAAGTTATCTCCGATCATGCCTTATGGCTGTAAATGCACGGCCAGCAACAGCACCTGAGGGGCGCCTTGTTCGCGCAACAGCGCAGCTGCCACGGTGGCGGCCCAGCGGGTGCGCACCGTGCTGGCGACCAGCAGCACCGGGCCGTTTGGCGCAAGCTGACCGGCGGCGTGGGGTGTTTTTTCAGCGTGGATATACTGTGATATCTACCATCGCGCCATGGAGGTTAAACATGTCCCAAACCGCCAAACTTTTCCTGAACGGTCGCAGCCAGGCCGTACGCCTGCCAGCGGCCTACAGGTTTGACACCGAAGAAGTCTTTATCCGCAAAGACCCAGTCACGGGTGATGTGATCCTTTCACGCCGTCCCGATGACTGGACTGGTTTTTTCGCGGCAGCTGACAACGCCCAGGTGCCTGACGACTTTTTGAGCCCCCAAGAACGCACGCCACACGGCCTGGCTGAGGCTACAGATCGCGACCCTTTTGAGTCCTTACCCCACACCTTGGGGCACTGAGCCAGGCCGTGAAAACACGCTACCTGCTGGACACCAACACGGTCAGCCACCTCATCAGACGCCATCCGCAGGCCACCCAACACTTGCTGGCTGTGCCCATGCACAGCGTTTGCATATCGGCCCTCACGGCAGGTGAGCTGGCCTATGGTTTGGCAAAACGACCCGAAGCACTGGCGTTGAAAGCGGCTGTGCACGAATTCTTGCGTCGCGTAGAAGTGCTGCCGTGGGACGAAGCCGTGGCTCAGACCTACGGCACACTGCGGGCGCAACTGCAAAGCAACGGCAACAGCCTGTCGGCGCTGGACATGCAAATTGCGGCGCATGCACTGGAAGCCAAAGCCGTGCTGGTCAGTAGCGATGCCGCCTTTTCACATGCAGCTCAGCTCCAAATCCAAAATTGGATGGATGTCATCAGGTGATGAAGTTTTTTACGCCCTGAGTCAAAGACACAACTTCAACAAAAAAAAGCCGACAACCCTTGCAGGTTGGCGGCTTCTTTGTTTGCAGCGCGAAGCGTTTACTTACGCACCGGCGGCAAATCCGTGCAAGACCCATGTGCAACTTCTGCCGCCATGCCGATGCTTTCGCCCAGCGTGGGGTGGGGGTGAATGGTTTTGCCGATGTCCACAGCGTCTGCGCCCATCTCGATGGCCAGCGCAATCTCGCCGATCATGTCGCCCGCATGCGTGCCGACCATGCCGCCGCCCAATATCTTGCCGTGGCCATGGGCCTCGGGTGAATCGTCAAACAGCAGTTTGGTGACGCCTTCGTCGCGGCCGTTGGCAATGGCGCGGCCCGAGGCGGTCCAAGGGAATAAGCCCTTTTTCACCTTGATGCCTTGCGCTTTAGCCTGGTCTTCTGTCAAACCCACCCAGGCCACTTCGGGGTCGGTGTAGGCGACGCTGGGGATGACGCGGGCGTTGAACGCCGCCGCTGCCAGTTCTTTGTTGCCTTGCAATTCACCGGCAATCACTTCAGCCGCCACATGCGCTTCATGCACCGCCTTATGTGCCAACATGGGCTGGCCCACGACGTCGCCAATGGCGAAGATGTGCGGCACGTTGGTGCGCATCTGAATGTCCACGTTGATGAAGCCCCGGTCGGTCACCGCCACGCCAGCCTTGTCAGCGCCACATTTTTTGCCATTGGGCGTGCGGCCCACCGCCTGCAGCACCAGGTCGTAGACCTGCGGGGCGGGGGCCGCAACGCTTGCGTTGCTTCCGTTCTCGCCCTCTTGCGAAGGTGCAAAAGTCACCTCAATGCCCTCGGGCAGCGCCCTGGCTGACACCGTTTTGGTGTTGAGCATGATGTGGTCAAAGCGCTTGGCGTTCATCTTTTGCCAGATCTTGACCAAGTCGCGGTCCGCGCCTTGCATCAGGCCGTCCATCATTTCCACCACGTCCAGGCGTGCGCCCAAGGTGCTGTAGACGGTGCCCATTTCCAGACCGATGATGCCGCCGCCCAAAATCAACATGCGCTTGGGCACTGCTTTGAGTTCCAATGCACCGGTGCTGTCGACCACGCGGGGGTCATCGGGCATGAAGGGCAGGTGCACCGCTTGCGAGCCGGTGGCAATGATGCAGTTTTTAAAGCCAATGACTTTTTTGCTACCGGTT
>CAXNFO010000050.1:0-8736 GCA_964201395.1 Limnohabitans sp. | reverse complement strand
GGCACGATTTGGCTCTCGCCGCCAATGAAAATGCTCACCCCCTCGGCTTGGGAAGACACGTCGAGCAAGCGCATCAGTTGCGCCTTTTGCTCAAACAGCTCGAAGGCCCGGCGCAAATGGCCCATGTCGCTGGAGAAGTCGCTCACCGCCAGCAGGTTGCGCTCGCCGCTGATGATGACCTCTGCCGTGGTGTCGCTCATCGCCTCGGAGCCTGCCGCGACCGCCGTTTGCATCAAGGTGGCGATTTCGCTGCGCAGTTTGTCCACCTCGCTCTTGAGGCGTTCGCGCACCTGCTCGATGGCCATGCCTGCGAAATGGGTGTTGAGGAAATTGGCGGCCTCGACCAGTTGGCTCGAGGAGTAATCGGTCTCGGTGAAGATCACCCGGTTTTGCACATCTCCCTCTGGCGAGACGATGATCAGCAACAAACGGCGCTCCGACAAGCGCAAAAATTCAATGTGGCGAAACACAGAGGTGCGCCTGGGTGCAATCACCACACCCACAAAGTGTGACAAGTTGGACAGCAACTGCGCCGCATTCAAAATGACTTTTTGCGGTTGCTCTGCCGCCAGGGCCGGGGTTTGGAGTTGTTCGCGCTGCACGGTGAGCATGGTGTCGACAAACAAGCGGTAGCCGCGCGCCGTGGGCACCCGACCGGCCGAGGTGTGGGGGCTGGCAATCAGGCCCAGCTCCTCCAAATCGGACATCACATTGCGAATGGTGGCGGGTGACAACTCCAGTCCAGAAGCCCTGGACAAAGTGCGCGATCCCACCGGCTGGCCATCGGCGATATAGCGTTCAACCAACGCTTTGAGCAATAACTTGGCGCGATCGTCTAGGATGGTCATGATTTCGAATGATTTTAGTGATGTAATTTCCCCATGCCCATTCGCTTTCAACAAATCGCCCTGATTGGTAAATACCCCAATCCCCAAAGCACAACCCAGCTGTCCGGCGTGCGCGATGTTCTGCAAGACATCGCCACCTTTTTGTCCAGCTTGGGCTGCAGCGTTTGCCTGGAACAAGAAACCGCCAACCACACCGGCCTACAAGGCTTGCGCACCCTGGATGTGGACGGCATTGCCCAGCACTGCGATGTGGCCTTGGTGGTGGGCGGCGACGGCACGATGCTCAGCTTTGGCCGGCGCTTGGCCGCTGCGGGCGTGCCCCTGATTGGCATCAACCAAGGCCGCTTGGGCTTCATCACCGACATCGCCCTGGATGGTTACCAAGCCACCTTGACCCCCATGTTGGAAGGTTTGTATGAAGAAGATCGGCGCCCCTTGATGCACGCCAAGGTGTGGCGCGATGGGGTTTGCGTTTTTGACGCCTTGGCCATGAACGATGTGGTGGTCAACCGCGGTGCCACCTCGGGCATGGTCGAGTTGCGGGTCGAGGTGGATGGCCACTTTGTGGCCAATCAGCGGGCGGACGGTTTGATCATTGCCTCGCCCACGGGCTCCACTGCCTACGCATTGTCGGCGGGCGGGCCGGTGCTCCACCCATCCCTGTCGGGTTGGGCGCTGGTGCCGATTGCACCGCACACCTTGTCCAACCGCCCCATCGTGCTGGCCGATCCGGGTGAAATTGCGGTCGAGCTTGTATCCGGACGCGACGCCAGCGCCAACTTTGACATGCAGTCGCTGGCCAAACTGCTGCACGGCGACCGCATCACGGTACGGCGCTCACAACACCAAGTGACTTTTTTGCACCCCAAGGGCTGGAGTTACTTTGACACCTTGCGCAAAAAACTGCATTGGAACGAGGGGGGAGCATGAGCCTGCGCGCCATGGGTTTGCGCGATTTTGTGATTGTGCGCAGCCTGGACCTGGAGTTTTCATCGGGCCTGAGTGTGCTCACGGGTGAGACAGGCGCGGGCAAATCCATTTTGATCGATGCTTTGCAGTTGGCCTTGGGGGCGCGTGCTGAAGCCAGCGTGGTGCGCGAAGGTGCAACCCGGTGTGAAATCAGTGCCGAATTCGACACCTCAGCACCAGTGCAGCAGTGGTTGAGTGACGCGGGCTTCGATGCCAGTGACAGCTTGCTCCTGAAACGAACCATTGACGCGCAAGGCAAAAGCCGCGCTTGGATCAACGGCAGTGCGGCCACTGCCACCCAACTGCGCGAAGTCGGCGATTGCTTGGTCGACATCCATGGCCAACATGCTTGGCAAAGCCTCACCAGACCCGATGCGGTGCGCGGCTTGCTTGACGCCTACAGTGGCATTGACACCAAAGCCTTGGCAGTCCTGTGGCAAGAATGGCGCGCCAGCCAACTGGCCCTGGAGCAAGCCAAACTGGCCCAGTCCAACCTGGTCCAAGAGCGTGAACGCTTGGAATGGCAAATTTCTGAGTTGGAAAAACTCAACCCCTTGCCCGATGAGTGGGAAACGCTCAATGCCGACCACTCCCGCCTGAGCCATGCGCAAGCCTTGCTCGATGCGGCCCAACAAGCCTTGCACGAGCTAGATGGCGACGAGCAGGGCGCCCTGGCACAACTGTCCAAAGCGCAGAACCTCATGCTTGAGCAGAGCCAAGTTGAACCTGAGTTTCAAAATGTGGCCGATGTCTTGGCCTCGAGCTTGGCGCAAGCCTCGGACGCCGCCCACACCTTGCAAAGCTGGTTGCGTCGCACCGACCTGGACCCGCAACGCCTGCAAAGCCTGGATGAGCGGATGGGCCTGTGGATGTCGCTGTCGCGCCGCCACAAGCGATCGCCTGCCGATTTGGCTGCACTGCTGCAGTCTTGGCGCAGTGAGCTCAAGCAACTGGAGTTGGCCAGCGACCTGGCCGCGTTGGAAAAGGCCTTGGCGTTGGCAGGACAAGCCTACCAGGCAGAGGCCCGGCGCATTTCTCAAATGCGCCAACGCGGCGCGCCCAAATTGGCCAAGTCCATCACCCAAGCCATGCAAGGCCTGGGGATGCAAGGCGGTAGTTTTGAAGTGGCTTTGAACAAATTGCCCCAAGGCCAATCCAGCGGCTTGGAAGAAGTGGTTTTTTTGGTGGCCGGGCATGCAGGCAGCACCCCCAGGCCGGTGGGCAAAGTCGCCTCGGGGGGCGAGTTGTCTCGCATCGCTTTGGCGATTGCGGTGACCACCAGCGCACTGGGGCAAGCCCAGACCTTGATCTTTGATGAGGTCGATTCAGGGGTTGGTGGCGCGGTGGCCGAAACCGTGGGCCGATTGATGCAACAACTCGGTGCCGACCGCCAAGTGCTGGCCGTCACCCATTTGCCGCAGGTCGCTGCATGCGCCCACCACCACTGGGTGGTCACCAAGCGCAGCGACAAAAATGGCAGCTTCAGCCAGTTGCAAGCGGTCACGGACAACGATCGGGTGCAAGAGATTGCCCGCATGCTCGGCGGCGACAAGCGCTCCGCCACATCCTTGGCCCACGCACAAGAGATGCTGCAAAACCTCAGCGCTGGCGGTGGGGCATGAAGAAGCTGCGACAAGAGTTGGTGCTCATCACCGGCATGTCCGGATCGGGCAAATCGGTGGCGCTGCACGCCTTGGAAGATGCGGGTTATTTGTGTGTGGACAACTTGCCGCCCGAACTGCTGCGCTCGTTTGTACAGCTTGAGCAAAAGCGCAAGGAAAAGCGCATCGCCATTGCCATGGATGTGCGCAGTGCCGCCTCACTGCCACTGCTGCCGCAAGAGCTGGATTTGGTGCGCCAAAAAGATGTCGATGTGCGCATGCTTTTTTTGGATGCCAGCACCGACACCTTGGTTCAGCGCTATTCCGAAACCCGGCGCCGCCACCCGCTGTCGCGCAACGATGCCCTCAGCGTGGACCCCGATATTGAGCGCAACTTGATCGAGTCCATTGAACTGGAACGCCAGCTGTTGGTGGACTTGCGCGACAAAGCCCACATCATTGACACCAGCCACCTGCGCAGCGCCAAGCTGCAAAGCTACGTCAAGTCATTGATTTCCGCACCAGCGGCCAAGCTGACACTGATGTTCGAGTCATTTGCATTCAAGCGCGGCATCCCCATGCACGCCGACTTTGTGTTTGACATGCGCATGCTGCCCAACCCCCATTACGAAAATGAGCTGCGCGATCTGAGCGGGCGCGATGGGCCGGTGATGGATTGGCTTGAGCAACACACCACCGTGCAGCGCATGGCTGCCGACATTGAGCGTTTTTTGCGCGAGTGGTTGCCCTCTCTCAACCAGGACCACCGCAGCTATGTGACCGTGGCCATTGGTTGCACCGGTGGACAGCACCGATCGGTTTACATGGTCGAGCAATTGGCCCAGCGCTTTCAAGCCGACTGGGTCACCCTGTCGCGGCACCGCGAGCAAGCCGACAAGGCCTGAGCTTCAGCCAAGCAACAAACGACGCAACGGTGCTGCCAGCCCCAGCTGGGGCCAGGCATCCGCAGACCACCACTGCCCTTCGCCCCAGCAGGTCGAGGCAGGGACCGTCAGCCACATCGGATGCAAGTGCAAATCGCGATGGGTGAGCACATGCACAAAAGGCGCATGAACGTCTGTGTTTTTTTGCCAATCCAAAGGGATGGCCGCCATCGCCAGAGCTTCGCTGTCAAACACGGGTGGACCATACAAACCGGCCCAAATGCCGCTGGCGGGCCGCTTGCGCAACCACACGGCACCCTCGGGCGTGCGCAACAGCAGCAACCACCACGCCTGTGAACGGCGCACCAATTTTCGGGTTTTGCGCGGAAATGCCGTGGGCACCCCGCTGGCATAGCCTTGGCAAATGGCGCGCATCGGGCATTGGTCGCAATCGGGTTGGCGGTTGTGGCACACCGTGGCGCCCAAGTCCATCAGACCTTGGGTGTACTGGTGCATGGACTTCTCCCAGCGCCCTTGGGGCAACAAGGCATGGGCGTGCTGGTTCAGGTTTTTTTGCGCCGAGGACAAAGCCAGGTCTTCATCAAAGGCCAGCAGCCGGGTCAGCACCCGGCGCACATTGCCGTCCATGATGGACACCGCCTGACCAAAACACAGTGAAGCAATCGCCGCCGCCGTGGAGGGGCCAATGCCCGGCAGCTTTTGCAAAGCGGCCATGTCTTGCGGAAAGGCACCAGCGTGCTCCTGCACCACGGCTTGTGCGCAGCGGTGCAGCATGCGGGCACGGCTGTAATAGCCCAACCCGCTCCACAAGCCCATCACCTCATCGAGCTCTGCTGAGGCCAAATCTTCTACCCGGGGCCAGCGGCTTAAAAACCGCTCGTAATAGGCTTTGACCGTGCTGACCTGGGTTTGCTGCAACATGATTTCCGACAACCACACCGGGTAGGGCTCCAGGCTTTTTTGCCAGGGAAGGTCATGGCGACCATGTTGCCGCTGCCACTTGATCAGCTGTGGGGCAAAGTGGGTCAGGTCAACGGACATGGCTTATGCGCGCTGGCATTGAGGGCAATAAAACGTCGAGCGCTGCCCTTGAACCCGCCGACGGATGGTGGTGCCGCAGTCTCGGCAGGGCAGGCCTTCCCGGTCATAGACCTTGGTTTCCAGCTGAAAGTAGCCGCTTTGTCCCTCGGTGCCGCTGAAGTCGCGCAAGCTGCTACCGCCAATCGCAATGGCACGGGACAAGACCTGTTGAATGGCCGCATGCAAAGCCGTGGCCCGCACCCGGCTGATGCGCTGGGCCGAGAGCGTGGGCCGAATGCCGGCCATGAACAAGGCTTCGCAAGCATAAATATTGCCCACCCCCACCACCACAGCGCCGCCCAGCAGCAAGGGCTTGATGGCCGTTCGCCGCTGATGCAAGGCCTGGTAAAAAGATGGGGGCTCAAAACCTGGCTCCAAGGGCTCCACCCCCAAGTGGCCGAGCAATTGCTGGGCTTGCGGGCTGTCTTGGCCTGGCGCATAGACCACAGCGCCAAAACGGCGCGGATCGTTCAAACGCAAACAGCCGTTTGATGTGACCAAGTCAAAGTGGTCATGCAAGCCGGGCTCCGGGCGGCGCGGCCACACGCGCAAGCTGCCAGACATGCCCAAATGCCACAACAAAAGGCCCTCGCTGAGGTCCATCAACAAATACTTGCCGCGGCGACGCACGCCCAAAATCGTGCGCCCAACCAAACTTTGGGGCAGACACTGCAACGGCCAGCGCAAGGATTTGCCCATGTAAACCGCCTCAATGCGGGCCCCTGTCAAGGGGGCAGCCAATCCCATGCGGGTGACTTCAACTTCAGGTAATTCGGGCATGAGCGCAGCAGCAAAAGCAAAGCTGCGATTATCATCTCTGGATGAAAAAATCAGCGCGCTGGGCCTTGTGCATTTTGATGGTTGGATCCTCTCTCGCCTGGGGCCAAAACGCCACAGGCCGAAACTCGGCCCAAAACCGCCAGCAATCGGCCCTGATGGCCGAGGCCTTTTATGAGGTCTTGCTGGGTGAGCTCAATGCCCGCCAAAACAACCCTGGAGCAGCCTTTTCTTTGCTGCTGGATGCAGCCACCAAAGTCAACGATGTCCGCCTCTACCAAAGGGCCGTTGATGTGGCCTTGCAGTCACGCTCGGGCGAGGCAGCCTTGCAAGCGGCCAGGGCTTGGAAGCGCGCCAATCCCACTTCGCGCCAGGCCAACTTGTACACCTTGCAAATCTTGTTGGCACTCAACCGCTTGGGCGATGCCGCAGAGCCTTTGCGCGCCGAAGTCGACCTGGCACCGGCCGAGGAGCGAAACATGGCCTTGGCCAATCTGCACCGGCATTTGGCACAGGTGAGCGACAAAAAAAAGGCCGTTTCTATTTTGGAACAGGCCATTGCACCTTATCTTCAAACCTCAACCACCGCCGCTGCGGCTTGGACCAGTGTGGGGAGGGTGCGGCTCAATGCCGGTGACACAACAGGGGCTTTGGATGCGGCCCAAAAAGCCTACAAAGCCGAGCCCAACGCCATGGGCCCAGGGTTGTTGGCCTTGGATCTGGTTGAAAAAAATGTCCCGGGCGCCATGGATTTGCTGAACCTGTCCTTGACCAAAGTGATACAACCCGAACTCCGACTCAGCCTGATCCAATGGCAACTGGAAAACAAGCAGTACGTTTCAGCGTTGGGCCAGTTGCAGGACATGACGCAGTCGCAACCGCTGGTGCCGCAGGCTTGGCTGATGCTGGGCTTGTTGCATGCGGATGAAAACCGACCCGAGGCCGCCGAAGTGGCTTTGCAACGCTATTTGGGCCTGGTGCAAACCCAGGCCAATCCATCGCAGCGCGGCTTGGCTCAGGCTTACCTCGGTCTGGCCCAGGTGGCCGAGAAGCGCCTGGATGAAACGCGCGCACAGGAATGGCTGCAAAAGATTGAGCATCCTGACTTTGTCCTGCAAGCGCAAAGCCGACGCGCCCAATTGCTGGCCCGCCAAGGCAAACTCAGCGAAGCGCGCAGCTTGATCCAAAACCTGCGCGTTGAAAACGCCAGCCAAGCCCGGGGGAAACTCTTGGCCGAAGTCAAACTGCTGCGCGACAGCAAGCAATTCTTGGCAGCACACGAGTTGCTCAGCATGGCGGTTTTGCGCGACCCCCAAGACAACGACATGCTTTATGAGTTGGCCATGTTGGACGAAAAGCTCAATCGCCTCGACGACATGGAACAGCGTTTGCGCGAGCTGATCCGGCGCCTGCCCGAGCAGCCCCATGCCTATAACGCCTTGGGCTATTCCTTGGCCGATCGAAATTTGCGTTTGGGTGAAGCCAAGCAACTGATCGTGCGCGCCCTGGAGCTGGCACCCAACGATCCCGCCATCACCGACAGCCTGGGCTGGGTGGAGTTTCGCTTGGGCAATTTACCCGTGGCCTTGGCCTTGTTGAAAAAGGCCTACGCCAGCCAATCCGATCCCGAGATTGCAGCCCACATGGGGGAGGTGCTGTGGCAGCTGAACCAACGTGAAGACGCCATGAAGATTTGGCGTGAAGGGATGCAAAAAGGCGGCGACACCGAAACCCTGCGTGAGACTTTGCGCCGATTGAAGGTCGATCTTTGATCAAACGCGCGTTGCTGGGGCTGTTTGTACTGGCGTGGCTGAGTGCTTGCACCCTCCCCCCCAAACCCCCACGCGACGCTTTTTGGCAAGGGCGCATGAGCCTGACCGTGCACCAAACCCCGGTTCAACATGTTTCAGCCGCCTTTGAATTGGAGGGCAATGCCAACGAAGGTGAATTGACCCTGTTCTCACCCCTGGGCCATGCCAGCCTGGTGTTGCGCTGGTCGCCGGGGCTGGCCCAGTGGCTGCAAAACGGCCAAACCCGCAGCTTTGCCAACCTGTCCGAAATGACCCAAGCAGCTACCGGAACCGATCTGCCCTTGACAGCTTTGTTTGATTGGTTGGCAGGCCGCGACCTGGCCGTGCCGGGCTGGACCATCGAACGAACGGGCTCCGCTGGACCCTGGAGCGCCAAGCGCCATCAACCCGAACCGGCCGTGACCTTGATGGTTTCACCCAGCCCATGAGCGCGCTCTACGACATCGCGGCCCCGGCGAAAATCAATTTGTTTTTGCACGTGGTGGGTCGCATGCCCAATGGTTATCACGCTTTGCAATCGGTCTTCATGCTGGTCGATTGGTGCGACCGCTTGCACATTGAAACCACCGCCAAATCGACCATCACCCGCCTCGACTTGGGCCCACCCCTGCCGCCCAACGACCTGTGTGTGCAAGCTGCGACGGCCCTGCAAGCCGCTTCAGGTGTCACGATGGGCGCGCACATCACATTGGACAAGCGCCTGCCCGCCCAGGCCGGCATGGGCGGTGGCTCATCCGATGCTGCC
>CAXNFO010000049.1:0-8955 GCA_964201395.1 Limnohabitans sp. | reverse complement strand
GAGCACTGCGGGCAGCGCCGCGTCGCTGCGAGAAGACTTCGCCCAGCACTTTGCCCGCATGGCACGGCAAAACCAGGCACGCCCGCCCCAGGCAGAGCCCGCTCCCCAACGGCAACAACTTGCCACCCAGGCCCAGCACCGGCCAGATGCGCGCTTTGCAGCCGCAAAGCACGCGGCCGCCGCGCCCACGCAGGACCACCCCAAAGAGCCCAAAAGTACCCAAAGAGCCGCTGATGAAGGCCGTGCGCTAGACAGTTCAGACCCCAAAATCACCCCCCAGTCCGACACCCAGCCCAGCGACGCGGCCATGGCCAAAGCGCCATCCCAGGACCCTGACACACCAAGCGCCACCTCAGACAACCGTGCCAGCGAAGAGGCGAGCGCTGCCGATGCCAAAGAGGCCCTGACCCCTGGCACTGAAATCCCCATGACAGGCTTGATCCCAGACGGGCTCAAAACGTTGCAGATCAGTGAGCGGTTGCAAATCATCACCACCAACGAACCCCTGCCCGACCCCCAAAGCAATGCCCAGTTTGCGCGCAGCATGGGTTTTGACGAGCAAATGATCCAACGCCTGTTTGGCCCCGCGCCAGCCAGCGCTTTGAGCGCCGCGGCAGGCATTGGGGCCACGCCGGGTCTGATCACTGCGGGCGAAACAGCTGCAGCCATGGGTCAACCCCCATCGTTCACTGTCACGGCCGATGCGGCCAAGGCCATGGCCAGCCTGGGTGCCGCCAGCGCGGTGTCGGGCCAAGGCCTGTCCACCGTGGGTGAATTGCAAGCCCTGGGTGCGCACAGCATGCACATCACCGAACTGGCCGACAACCCAGCGGCCACCATGCCGCCAGCCAACCTGGGCATGCCCAGCGTCAGCACCCAAAACATGCTGGCCATGTTGAGCGCTTTTGTACCCAATGCCGACAGCAAGCGCTTGGTCAGCGAGGGCGACAACCGCGCTTTGGACAGCATTGACTTGAGCGACCTGGTGGGCGAGACCCCGGGCAGCGCCTTGAACCTGGGCAGCACCAGCAGCGTTCGCAACAACGCCATGGGCAGCACAGCCAATCCCAGCCTGGCACCTGCCAGCACCGACATGGCCCAGGTCTATCAAGACCTGAGCGACAAACTCTCGACCGAGTTGGCTGGCAGAATGCACCAGCAACTCAATGAGGGGCAGTGGAAAATGAAGCTGGGCCTCAAACCTTCGCACCTGGGCGCGGTGGATGTCGAACTGGAAATGCGCGATGGGAAACTTTCAGCCGTGATCAACGCCGACAATGCCACCACCCAGCAATTGCTCAACCAGGGCAGCCCGCGCTTGCGCGAGGCCTTGAACGCTTTGGGTTGGGCCCAAGCATCAGTGAACATCGGACAAGGACAATCATCATCGGCACAATCGGGCCAGGGCCAGGGGCAGCACCCCGGTTCATCTGGCCAACACGCATCCCGCGGCGAGTCCATCCATGGGGATGTGGCTGATGCCAGCCCGCGCAAAACCCAAAACGCCAGCAATGCCTTGCTGGACATTTACGCTTAATCACCCGAGACCAATAGGAGTTAGACATGGCCACTGAAGCACCCGCAGCAGAAGCACCTGCAGAAGAGAAAAAGAAGAAACCCATTTTGCTGATCATCCTGGGGGTGGTTGGTGTGATCGTGGTTGCCGTGGGCGTGGCCTTTGGCACGCTGTACTTTTCGGGTTACTACGAAAAGAGAGCCGAGATCGCGGCCATGGACAAGGTGGACGAATTGGAAGCCGCAGCCGCCAAGGCCAAAGACGAGGCCCCGCAAAAAACCAAAAAAGAAGCCCCCGAGGCCACCAAGTTCGAAAAGAACTACATGCAAATGGAAAAGGACCTGATGACCAACATCACCGGGTCCAAAAAAGTCATGGTGGTGCAAATTGCCTTGATGACGCACTACGACAACCGTGTGTTTGACAACATCAAAAAACACGAGTTCGCCATTCGCTCGGCCGTTTTGGACGTGATGCGCCAGACCACTGAGCCCGAAACGGCCAAGCCTGAGTTTCGCAAGCAGTTGGCAGAAAAGATCAAGGACACGATGAACGAGATGCTGGAGAAATTGGAAGATTTCGGTGGCGTTGAAGAAGTGTTTTTCACCTCATTTGTGATGCAGTGATACCCCATGGCCACCCAAAGCAATTTACTGTCCCCTGATGAGCTGACGGCGCTGACCGAG
Organism: Limnohabitans sp.; assembly: GCA_964201395.1. Taxonomy (GTDB): domain Bacteria; phylum Pseudomonadota; class Gammaproteobacteria; order Burkholderiales; family Burkholderiaceae_C; genus Limnohabitans. Next base: position 6,753 of record CAXNFO010000049.1, on the reverse strand, counting down.
GGCATCAAGGACGGCTTGATCGAGGTCGATACCGGCTACAACACCCAAGCGCGGGTGAGCAAGCACGACCTGACCAGCGAGGACAGCAGCCTGGGGGTGAACGTCTCATCGATCGACATGATCAATGAGCGCTTCATCCGCATGTTCCGGTTTGGGCTGCTCGAAGTGTTGCGCACCAGCCCGAGGGTCAACCCCACACGGGTGCAAATCGTCAAGTACGGCGACTACCTCAAAGAGCTCAAGCCGCCCTTGGCGGTGAACTTGGTGCGCATGAACCCCTTGCGCGGCTTTTCGGTGGTGATCATCGACCCCAACGTGGTGTTCAGTTCGCTGGACAGTTTTTTTGGGGGCTACGGCAAAGGGGTGGAAGAGTTGCCACCAGGCCGCTTGTTCACGCCCACTGAAAACCGCATCATCAAACTGATCTTGGATGTGTTTTTTCGCTCCTTGCAAGACGCTTGGGCGCCCTTGATGCCCTTGGAATGCGAGCATGTGAGCTCAGAGATCAACCCGCAATTTGCCCAAATTGCCGACGAAAACGATTTGGTGGTGCTCAGCCGCTTTGACTCGTATGCCAGCGGCGCCGGCGGCAAGGGTTTCATGGACTTGGTCTACCCCTATTCCTCGCTCAAACCGGTGCGCGATTTGTTGCGCAGCCGCGTTCAGTCCGGCGACGGCAACGAGGAGTCCGACAAGAAATGGCGCGAAGACCTGGCTGTGGCCGTGGGCGACTCGCGCATGGACTTGCATGTGGTCATGGGCCAAATCAAGACCACCTTGCATCACTTGCAAACCATGAAAGAAGGCGATTTGCTGTATTTCAAAAAACCCGAAATGGCGCAATTGATCGCCAATGGGGTGCCGTCCTTCGGTGTCAGCGTGGGTGCACGCGGCTCTCAAGTGGCGGTGCGCATTGAGCGACAAATTGTCCCCGGTCAAAATTAAGTCAGGAAACCACCATGAGCGACACCCCAGACACCCCTCAGACATCCGAGCACTCCGCAGGGCTGGACGGCCCATCCGCAGAGGACTTCAAGTACAGCCACCCGGGCAATATCAATGCCGATGTGCTGCAAAACATTTCCGTTTCGCTGTCCATTGAGGTGGGGCGGGCCCAAATCAAGATCAAGGATTTGATGCGCCTGACCCAAGGCAGCGTGGTCGAACTCGACCGCATTGCCGGCGAGCCCTTGGACCTGCTGGTCAACAACACCGTCGTCGCCCAAGGCGAGGTGGTGCTGGTCAATGACCGCTATGGCATTCGGCTCACCCGTGTGGTGCCATCCACCGACCGCCTGAAAACCATTTAACTTCTTGCACATGTGCAATGGCCACCTTGCGAGGTGGCTTTTTGCTGTGCCCCAAAACCAAACGCCTGCTCAAAGCAGGCGTTGGTGTTTCAAAGCCCTGCGCGCAGGGCCCGGTTCATCAGTTGGCGCCGATTTTGCGGCCGTTCAAAGGCTGCACAGGTCGGGCGTTCATCTTGAAGGGGAACTTGGCCACCTGGGCTTTGGAGATGTCTACCGGTGTTTTCAGGATGTAGAAGTTCACCCCTTCCGTGCACGGCGGTGTGGTCAGTGAGCCCTCATAGGCGTAGTGGGCCAATGCCGAGGGGATCAGTTTGCCGGGATCAAAGCTGATTTTGTCGAGCTTGACCTCGGGGCCTTCTTTGGCCGGTGCGTTGTCCCACAAGACGTTGATCGCGTCGTTGTCTTTGCCCTCTTTGAGCAACACGCCAATCACCGCCAACTTGCCAGCTTTGCTCTTGTGCACAAAGTGCGCCACCATGGCCATGGGTTTGCCGTCGACTTTTTCTTCGCTGGGGCGGTGAAAGTGAAATTGCAGCAAATCAAACACTTCCCCATTGATTTTGGCGGTGCTGCCCGGGGGAATATTGACCTGGATGGTGTGGCCATTGTTGAGCATGCGCAGGGGGCCGGACTTGTAGCTGACTTCCAAGCTGTCCTTGGACTTTTCAAACGGCCCAACGATGTTGAGTGGCGATTGCTTTTTGCCATTGGCGCAGGTGGGGAATTCTTTGCCCCAATTTTCTGGGCCCATTTCACCTTCATAGCCCCAATGGGGTGCGCCGCCTTTGCTGTGTTTTTCGTCGCCCTTGCCTGGCGCGCAATCGGCCAAGACGGTGATTTTTTCACCCGCAGCGACCAGGGCATTTTGCGCGGCGCAAACGGCGTTCAGGCGACTGGACCAATCGGCCATCTCCAGGGCTTTGTTGAAAGCGCTGACGGTTTCGGGGTCTTTGGGACCATTGGTCAACAAACGCACAGCGCCCAAGCTGAGTTGGCGCTCAGCGCTCAAGCCGGTTTTCAGACCTTTGTAAATGCTCTCGATATCACCCAGCAACACGCCATTGGCGAAAGCGGCCTTGACCGCTTCGAGTTCGCGCGCCTTGGCGCTGAGCTCCTTGACCTTGGCTTCGGCTTCGTTCAGCTCTTCGCTGGTTTTGGCCAACTCTTCCTTGGCTTCGTCCAAACTCTCCACCACTTCTGTCAGCTCATGGGAGATGTGTTTTTTACCCGAAAAATTCATGTAGCCAAAAGCACCGGCGGCCACCAGCAACAGGCCCAACACGATTTCTAGGAATAAACGCAGATATTTTTTCATGGTGAATCACACTCCAGTCGAGATGCTCAAAAAAGGTCAACCCATGGTCGACACCCAAGCGCACAGAAAGCCTGTCGCCTTTGGTTGGTGTGAGAGTATCGGTGCGAAAGGGCCCGGACTTGAGGCCGCCTGCGCAGAAGTCGCGCAAATGAGATCTTATGGATTACTTAGCCGCGCACAAACAAAGTCACCAGGGGGTCTGGGCCCCGCTGACAACTCCAATGCCCATGCACTTGGGCATCAAAAACAGCCCCTTCGGGCAGCAAATCGGCAGAATAAAAATGCTGCCCCGGGTTGAAGATGCGCGAGCTGCCATCTTGCAAGCCGATTTCCATTTGCCCCGCCAAAATAAAGACCCACTGGGGATGCGCGCTGACATGAAAGACACTGCGAAAGCCCACCGGGCTTTCGCGCAACTGATAGCCGCCACTGGCCATGAGGCCAGACAAACGCGACTGCGGCGTGCCCTGGTCCAGGGCCAAGACCTGCTCGCGAAAACGCGCCCGCCCATCGGTGTCGGTGAACAAAATGGTTTGTGTGAAAGTAATCATGGCGTTGATCATAAAGGCTGGGCTGAGCGGCACTTACAATCTGAACTCCTTTCACAGCCTCTGGATTGACACCATGAACCGCTGCATCTGGGCTCGCGCCCCCATCGCGCCATGAGCCCCAAAGTCTTCATCAAAACCTTCGGTTGCCAAATGAACGAGTACGACTCGGACAAAATGGCCGATGTGTTGCACCAAGCCCAAGGCTATGAAACCACCGATGATGTGGAAAAAGCCGATTTGATTGTCTTCAACACCTGCTCGGTGCGCGAGAAGGCCCAAGAAAAAGTGTTTTCCGACCTGGGACGGGTCAAGCACTTGGCGAAAAAAGGGGTGCGCATTGCGGTGGGCGGTTGTGTGGCCAGCCAAGAAGGGGCGGACATCATTGCCCGCGCGCCCTATGTGGACGTGGTGTTTGGGCCGCAAACCCTGCACCGCTTGCCGCAGTTGCTGGACCAGCGCCGAGATTTGGCCAAGCCGCAGGTGGACATCCGCTTCCCTGAAATTGAAAAGTTCGATCACCTGCCACCCGCACGGGTAACTGGCGCCTCGGCTTTCGTCAGCATCATGGAGGGTTGCTCTAAATATTGCAGCTATTGCGTGGTGCCCTATACCCGGGGCGAAGAAGTGAACCGACCGCTGGACGATGTGTTGGTCGAGGTGGCGGGCTTGGCCGCACAAGGGGTCAAAGAAGTGACCTTGTTGGGCCAAAACGTCAACGCCTACCGCGGGGCCATGGGCGCCACCAGCGAGATCGCCGACTTTGCTCTGCTGATTGAATATGTGGCTGAAATCCCGGGGATCGAGCGCATCCGCTACACCACCAGCCACCCCAACGAATTCACCCAGCGCCTGATCGATGTGTATGCCCAAGTGCCGCAATTGGTCAGCCACCTGCATTTGCCGGTGCAACACGGGTCAGACCGCATCTTGATGGCGATGAAGCGCGGCTACACCGCCATGGAATACAAAAGCACGATTCGCAAGCTGCGCGCCATCCGCCCGGATTTATCCATGAGCAGCGACTTCATCGTCGGCTTTCCCGGTGAGACCGAGGATGACTTTCAAAAGATGATGAAGCTCATCGATGACGTGGGTTTTGACAGCTCGTTCAGCTTCATCTTCAGCCCGCGACCGGGCACACCCGCCGCGGCCTTGCACGACGAGACACCGCATGCAGTGAAATTGGCGCGCCTGCAACACCTGCAAGCCCGCATCGAAGAAAACGTGCAAGCCATCAGCGCCAGCCGGGTGGGCACGGTACAGCGCATCTTGGTCGAGGGGCCGGCGCGAAAACCTGGGTTGAGCGGGCCGCAGTCGATGGGCCGAACGGTGTGCAACCGGATTGTGAATTTCCCCAGCGGACCCGATCACGCCAGGCTGGTGGGGCAGATGATCGATGTGCGCATCACCGAGGCCTTGCCCCATTCCTTGCGCGGTGAAGTGCTGACCACCGATTGAGTGGGGATCTCCCCGGCCAAGTTCTCAGCGGGGCATGCCGGGAAAACCGCCCATGCCTTTCATGCCGCCCAACTTTTTCATCATCTTCATCATGCCACCGCCGCGCATTTTTTTCATCATGTCTTGCATCTGGGCAAACTCATTGAGCAAGCGGTTGACTTCTTGCACCTGAACACCGGCCCCTGCGGCGATGCGGCGCTTGCGGGTGGCCTTGATTAAATCCGGGTGGGTGCGCTCGCGCGGCGTCATGCTGTGGATGATGCCTTGTTTGCGGTTCATTTCTTTTTCCGCCCGGTTCAGGTCGATGGCACCGGCCTTGGCGGTCAACTGCGAGGGCAGTTTGTCCATCATGCTGGCCAAGCCACCCATTTGCTTCATTTGCTGCAATTGGGCCAAAAAGTCGTTCAGGTCAAAGCCCGCACCTGACTTGACCTTGGCGGCCATTTGTTGGGCGGCTTGCATATCGACACCGGCCGTGACTTGCTCGACCAAAGCGACGATGTCGCCCATGCCCAAAATGCGACCGGCATGGCGCTGGGCATCAAACACCTCCAAGCCATCTATTTTTTCACTGGTGCCGGCAAATTTGATGGGGGCGCCCGTGATTTGGCGCACCGACAAGGCGGCGCCGCCGCGTGAATCGCCGTCGGTCTTGGTCAAGACTATGCCCGTCAATGGCAAGGCCTCATGGAAGGCCCTGGCGGTGTTGACCGCATCTTGCCCCTGCATGGCGTCCACCACAAACAAGGTTTCGACCGGGTTCAGGGCTTGGTGCAGTTGCTGGATTTCCAGCATCAAGGCTTCATCAATGGCCAAGCGACCGGCGGTGTCGACGAGCAACACATCAAAGTAATGCCGTTTGGCGTGATCCAGCGCGGCCACAACAATGTCCACCGGTTTTTGCCCCACCTCGCTGGGAAACCATTCCGCCTGAGCTTGGGCCGACACCGTTTTGAGCTGCTCAATGGCCGCGGGTCGGTAGACGTCGGCAGAAACCGTGAGCACCTTTTTTTTGCGCTTCAAAATCAAATGGCGCGCCAGCTTGGCCGTGGTGGTGGTTTTGCCGGCCCCTTGCAAGCCCGCCATCAAGATGACCGCCGGCGGTTGGGCCGCCAAGTTGATGTCAGCCACGCCCTCGCCCATGGTGGCGGCCAATTCGCGCTGAACCAGGCCCACCAAGGCCTGGCCTGGCGTGAGCGAGCCCACCACCTCTTGGCCCAGGGCTTTGTCTTTGACGCGGGCAATGAACTCGCGCACCACGGGCAGCGCCACATCGGCCTCGAGCAAAGCCATGCGCACCTCGCGCAACATGTCGGCGACGTTGGACTCGGTGATGCGGGCCTGGCCACTGAGGTGCTTGACCAGTTTGGAGAGCTTGTCGGTAAGTGCGGTGGCCATGGGGATTCGCTGCAAAGCGGTTGGATGGAGGGCCCAAGGCCCTGAAAGAAAAGCGCAGCGCAGGCTTTGGGCAAAACGCTAAACTCTGGCGATGATTTTACCTGCGGACCTTTCTCTGAACCTCGTGCTCAGCGCTGTGGCGGTGTTGCTGTACGCTGGCAGTGCGCTCTTGGGCCCGCAATTGGGCGTGGCCAACAGCCGGCGCATGCTCTCCGTGGCCTGGGGCACCCATGCCTGGGCCTGGATCAGCGGGCTGATGGGCATCGGCGACAGCGCGGGCCCTCATTTTGGCTTTGCCCCAGCCCTGTCGGTAACCTGCTGGCTGGTCATGGCCTTTTATGCCTTGGAACAGCGCTGGGTTCCGCAAGTGCGATCGCGCGGTGCTTTGGGTGGCCTGGGCGCCGCAGTGCTGCTGCTGACCATGGCATTTCCTGGCAAAGCCATGAATGTCAACGCCTCTGCTTGGTTGCCCCTGCATTGGGCATTTGGCTTGGCCTCTTATGGTTTGTTTGGTGCTGCCGTGGTGCATGCGGCATTGATGACGCGGGCCGAGCGGCAAATGCGCATGGCTGCGGACGCCACCATTGGCATGCCCTTGCTGACGCTGGAGCGGCTGACCTTCAGGTTTGTCGGTGCTGGTTTTGTGCTGCTCAGCGCGACATTGCTGGCCGGCTGGTGGTTTGGCGAGCATTTGTACGGTTCGGGCCATGCTTGGCGCTGG
>CAXNFO010000048.1:0-9059 GCA_964201395.1 Limnohabitans sp. | reverse complement strand
TCAAAGGCCTGCACCTGGGCCAGGGCGTTTTGTCCGGTGTTGCCGTCGATGACCAATAGCACCTCGTGGGGGGCAGAGGGATCGGCTTTTTGCACCACCCGCTTGATCTTTTTCAACTCTTCCATCAAATGGGTTTGGGTCGGCAAGCGCCCTGCGGTATCGACAATGACCACGTCCTTGCCCCGGGCTTTGCCGGCACTGACCGCATCAAAGGCCACAGCGGCAGGGTCTCCTCCGGCTTGGCTGACGATGTCCACTCGGCTGCGGTCGGCCCAAACTTCGAGTTGTTCCCGAGCGGCCGCTCTGAAGGTGTCGGCGGCTGCCAGCAAGACGCTGGCACCGCTTTGGCTGAGGTGGCGCGTGAGCTTGCCAATGCTGGTGGTTTTGCCTGCCCCATTGACCCCGGCGACCATGATCACGCTCGGATGGGCCTGACCCAGGGACAGCGGCTTTTCCAAGGGCTGGAGCAACTCGCACAACAAATCTTCAAGCAAGGCCTGAACCTGGTTTGCCTCGGTGATGCCCTTGGAATTGACGGCTTGCTGCAATTGTTTCATCAGGTGGGTGGTGGCGGACACACCTGCATCGGCCATGAGCAAGGCCGACTCCAATTCTTCATACAACTCGGCATCGACCCGCGCGCCGGTGAAAACACTGGCCAAGCCCTGGCCCGTGCGGGCCAAACCCTTGCGCAAGCGCTGCAGCCACCCCACTCGTTCAGGGCTGGCCTGACCTGAGGGGGCCGGGCTGCTGGACACCGGTTCGGACGTGTTTGGATTGCCACCACCTGGATCAATGGCTTTGCTTTTTTTGAAAAAACTGAACATGCGGCAGGGTATATAGTTGTTGGATCGAGCAATGCTCAGTGTGTGCGTGGTTCTTATTCTATGAAACAGTTCTTTGCGCGCTGCTTGGCAGCAGTCGCCGTTTGTTTGTGTCCCATTTTGGGGGCGCAACCCACAATCAATCAGATCAGCACGTTTACTTTGCCCAACGGCATGACCTTGGTGGTCAAACCCGATCGGCGTGCGCCCACGGCGGTTCACATGGTGTGGTTGCGGGTGGGCTCTATGGACGAGGTGGATGGTGTCTCTGGCGTTGCCCATGTGCTCGAGCACATGCTCTTCAAAGGCACGCCCAGCGTCAAAGCCGGCGAGTTTTCGCGCCGGGTGGCCGCCTTGGGCGGGCGTGAAAATGCTTTTACCAGCCGAGACTACACCGGTTATTTCCAGCAAATTCCGGCCCAGCGTTTGGCCGAAGTGATGCAACTCGAGGCCGATCGGTTTGCCAACAACCGGTGGGCAGATGAAGAGTTTGTCAAAGAGCTGGAGGTGGTCAAAGAGGAGCGGCGCATGCGCACCGAGGACACGCCCCGGGCCATGCTGTATGAGCAACTGTCGGCCGTTCAGTTCAGCGCGTCTCCATATCGCAGACCCATCGTGGGTTGGATGGAAGATTTGGATGCGATGAAGCCAGACGATGCACGCGCTTTTTACAGGCAGTGGTATTCACCCACCAATGCGGTGGTGGTGGTGGTGGGTGATGTGGTGGTCGATGAGGTTCACCGCTTGGCCCTGACCCACTACGGCAACATACCGGCGCGCGCCTTGCCCGAGCGCAAACCGCGCACCGAACCGCCCCAGCGCGGTATGCGCCGCTTGGAGGTGAAAGCCCCCGCCGAGCAAGCCTATGTGGCTTTGTCGTTCAAGGTGCCCACCTTCACCGGCTTTGATGGCAGCGACTCGAACCAAGACGCACTGGCGCTGACGGTGTTGGCTGCCGTGCTCGACGGCTACAGCAGCGCCCGATTGGACCGTGCTTTGACGCAGGGTCCCCAGCGTTTGGCCGACAGCGTGGGCGCTCACAATGGTTTGACTGGGCGCGGCCCACAAACATTTGTCTTGGAAGGTGTGCCGGCGGCTGGCAAAAGTGCGCACGATCTCGAGCGCGCCATGCGCGAGCAAGTGGCCATCGTGGCGCGTGACGGCGTCAGCGAGAGTGAGCTGCGCCGGGTGAAAAATCAGTGGGAGGCGTCGGCCGTTTACGGGCGCGACTCGCTGTTCAACCAGGCCCGAGAAATCGGCAGCTTTTGGGCCGAAGGTTTACCGCTCGACACCAATGACCGTTTGATCGCTGCTTTGCAATCGATCACACCGGCCCAGGTGCAGTCGGTGGCGGCGCGGTATTTTGGCGATGACGCATTGACCGTAGCGCATTTGCTGCCCCAAGCCCGCGCTGCCGTAGGGCTGCGAAAACCGTCGGTGCCCCTGCGGCATGGTGGGGGTGAGCGATGAAGCGCTGGCTAACAGGATGGGTGGCAGGGTGGATCTACTTGGGTTGTGCCCAGGCCGGTATCCCCATTGAACATTGGACCTTGGCCAATGGAGCCCGGGTTTATTGGGTGCACAGCCCCAGCTTGCCCATGGTGGATGTGCAAATTGATTTCGATGCCGGGGGTCGGCGTGACCCAACGGGGCGTTCTGGTTTGGCCAGTGCCACCGCGATGATGATTGGCAAAGGTTTAAAAGCCCGCGGCAATTTGCCAGCCATGGACGAAAACGCGGTGGGCGAAGCCTGGGCCGACGGAGGTGCTTTGTTCTCTGCTTCTGCCAGCAGCGACCGCATGAGCTTTACCCTGCGCAGCCTGACCCGACCCGAGGTGCTGGACGCGTCCATGCGCTTGGCCGCCAGACACTTGGCAGACCCCGCCTTCGCCGCAGACATATGGGCCCGCGAACGTGAGCGCTGGAGTGCCAGTTTGCGCGAATCGCTGACCAAGCCCGGCACCGTAGCCGATCGTGCCTGGACCCCCGCAGTGTTTGGTACCCATCCTTATGGTCAACAAACCACGCCGGAGAGCTTGCTGGCCGTCTCTGTGGCCGATATGCAGGCCTTCCATGCGCGTCACATCGTGCCGTGCCGCGCCAAGGTCAGCGTGGTGGGTGCGCTCAGCCGGGCCCAGGTGCAAGCGCGGGTGACCGAACTGCTGGCGGCTTTGCCCACCGGGGCCTCGTGTGCTGCATTGCCGGCGGTGCCTGAAGTGCAGCCACTCACGCAAGCCAAAGAAATCTCCATTCCGTTTGAATCTGCGCAAGCCCACGTCAGCATGGGACAGCCCGGCTATAAGCGCGATGACCCTGACTTTTTTGCCCTGACCGTGGGCAACTATGTGTTGGGTGGCGGTGGCTTTGTGTCTCGCTTGACTGAGCAGGTGCGTGAAAAGCGCGGCCTGAGCTACAGCGTTTACAGTTATTTTTCGCCCGGTCTGCACGCCGGACCCTTTGCCATTGGCTTGCAAACGCGTCCTGACCAGGCGCGCCAGGCGGTGGAAGTGGCGCGTTCTGTGCTGAAAGAATTTGTGGAAAAAGGCCCCACCGAGTCTGAATTGCAAGCGGCCAAAGACAACCTGAATGGCGGTTTTGCCCTGCGCTTGGACAGCAACCGCAAATTGCTCGACAACTTGGCCAACATCGCCTGGCATCAACTGCCTTTGGACTACCTCGATACCTGGACGCAAAAAGTGCAGGCCCTGACCGTACAAGACATCACCCAAGCTTTTGCGCGCAAAGTGCAGCCTGACCGCCTGGTGACGGTGGTGGTGGGAGGCGCGCCCTGAGGCCCGCCCGCAAAACCCCTGCCGGGCCCCAGCGGGCCAAAGCCAAAGGCGAGGTGCGCATCATTGGTGGCTTGTGGAAGCGCAGCAAGCTGTCGGTGCTCGATCGCCCGGGGCTGCGGCCCACGCCCGATCGGGTGCGCGAGACTTTGTTCAATTGGCTCGGCCAGGACTTGCATGGTTGGCGCTGTCTGGATGCGTTTGCGGGCAGCGGTGCCCTGGCCTTTGAAGCTGCTTCACGCGGCGCCAAAGAGGTGCTGGCGTGCGAAACCGATGGCGCTTTGGTCGAGCAACTGTTGGCCAGCAAAGCCAAGCTCAAAGCCGATGGGGTGCTGATCCAGCGCGCCAATGGGCTGAATGCCTTGCTGGCCCAGGCCCCGGCGAGTTGGGACTTGGTGTTTTTGGACCCCCCTTTTGACAGCGCCTTGTTGGCCCCCAGCTTGCAAGCGGCGCAAGCCGCGATCAAGCCGGGTGGCAGGGTGTACTTGGAAGCCGGCGAAGCCTGGGGCGAGGCCCAATTGGCCCCCTTGGGCTGGCAGCTCCAACGCCATTTGCGCGCCGGTGCGGTTCACGCCCATTTGCTGGGCCTGGCCACCAGCGGATAATTCGCACGCTAATCAACAGGAGCCAGCATGCGCCAACCCGTGATCGCGGTTTATCCCGGCACTTTTGACCCCATCACCTTGGGCCACTTGGACTTGGTGCGGCGCGCTTGTGCCTTGTTTGACCAGGTGGTGGTGGGGGTGGCCATGGCACACCACAAAAAAACCATGTTCACTTTGAGCGAGCGCTTGGAAATGGTGCAAGAGGCCACGGCCAGCCTGGGCTCGGTGAGTGTGGCGCCATTTGATGGCTTGGTGCGTGACTTCGTGCGCGCCCAAGGCGGCGTGGTCATGGTGCGCGGCGTGCGCTCGGTCAGTGACTTTGACTACGAGCACCAATTGGCTGGCATGAACCGCCACTTGATGCCCGAGGTGGAAACCATTTTCATGGCCCCGTCTGCCAGCCAACAACACACCTCCAGCACCTTGGTGCGTGAAATCACCATGCTGGGTGGCGAGGTGGAGCCTTGGGTCACCCCTGAGGTGCTGCGGCGGTTGATGGCCAAAAAACAAGCGGGGGCTTGAGCCATGGCCGATATTTTTTTGGTGCGTCATGGCGAAACCGCTTGGAACCGTGAGTTGCGTTTTCAAGGCCAAATCGATGTGCCGCTCAACGACTTGGGGCTCACCCAGGCGCAGCGCTTGGCCGACCGCTTGCGGGTGGAGTGGCAAAGCGGGTTTGACAAACCCCTGCGCCTGTTCAGCAGCGACTTGCAACGCGCCCATCAAACTGCACAAACCTTGGGCCAGGCTTTGGGCCTGGCGGTGACGGCCCATGCCCCGCTGCGCGAGCAGCATTTCGGTCTGTTTGAGGGCCTGTTGTCGGCCGATATTCAGCGCGACCACGCCGATGTGTGGCAGCGCTGGCTTCAATTTGATGCGGATTTTGCGATCCCTGGCGGTGGCGAGAGCACGCGTGCATTCCATGCCCGGGTGTGCCAAGCGGTGCGCGATTTGGCACAGGCCCATGCCGACCACACCTTGGTCATCGTCACCCATGGTGGCGTGCTCGACATGCTGTGGCGCAGCGCCCAAGGCTTGCCACTCGACGGCCCGCGCACCTGCGACATCCCCAATGTGGGCTTGAACCGCATGCGCTGGCTGGGCGAACAACCCGAAATTGTGGTGTGGGCCGATACCGCGCACTTGGGTGGCTTGCCCGAACAACCCAATTTCAAACAGCGTTTGCGCCCGGTGGCTTGATTCAAGTGGAGACGACATGGCGTTGATGATCACCGATCAATGCATCAATTGCGATGTGTGCGAACCCGAGTGCCCCAACCTGGCCATTTATATGGGCAGTGAGATCTATGAAATCGATCCGGACAAATGCACCGAATGCGTGGGACATTTCGACGAACCCCAGTGCGTTCAAGTGTGTCCGGTGGCCTGCATCCCGGTTAACCCCGAGCGCATCGAGGGGGCAGACCAGTTGTGGGCCAAATTCCACCACTTACAGGCGCAGGCGAAATAGCGCCCCAATTTGTTCATGGCCAGGCCTGTGAGGCCACGCCTGTCAACGCGCTGATACCCTGGTCAACGGAGCGGCGTGTCCGGTGACGCTGGCTGGGGCGTGTCGGCGGGCGCCAGTGGTGCAGCCTGTACTGGACGGGGCGGTTTGGGCCGTGGTGGTTTGCTGGTGTGGATGCGCTGGGTGGCGCGGGTGAAGTCGCCACCGAGCAAGTCGTCCACCGCCGATAGGCTGCGCGCCACGCAAGCGTGGATCAGTTCACGCTGCTCAGGGCTGGGTTTTTTCAGCACCCAGTGAATCACCTCTGACTTCACCCCAGGGTGGCCAATGCCCAGGCGCAAGCGCCAGTAGGCGTCTGTGCCCAATTTGGCATGGATGTCGCGCAAACCGTTGTGCCCTGCATGGCTGCCCCCGAGCTTGAGCTTGGCCTCGCCGGGCACCACATCAAGCTCGTCGTGCACGACCAAGACTTGTTCGGGTTCAATTTTGTAAAAACGTGCCAGGGCTGCCACCGATGTGCCAGAGGCATTCATAAAGGTTTGAGGCTGCAACAGCCAAAGGGTTTGGCCGTTGACTTGTGTGCGTGCCATCAGGCCTTGGTAGGCGCGCTCGTGTTGCAAATGCAGCTTGAGTTTTTGTGCGAGCGCATCAACCCACCAGAAACCGGCGTTGTGGCGGGTGTCTTGGTATTCGGGGCCAGGGTTGCCCAGGCCCACTATCAGTTTGATCATGGTGGCATTATCTGACTGTGCAGAAAAACGGCCCACCTAGGTGGGCCGTTTTTGTGGGCACAAGAAGAAGGAAGTGGATTACTTCTTGCCGGCTGGCGCTGCGGGTGCAGCAGGGGCCGGGGTTTCTTCTGCGGCCACTGACACCACGGCCACCAGAACCGGGTTGTTTTTGCCGCGCACCACAGCGCTCACGCCGTTGGGCAATGTGATGTCTTGCAAGTGCAGTGAGTTGCCCTTTTTCAAACCGCTGAGATCCACCGCGATGAACTCGGGCAGATCAGCGGGCAGACAGGACACTTCAATCTCGGTCAACACATGGTTGATCAAGCAAGCGTCGGCCTTGACGGCGGGGGAGTTTTCTTGACCGCTGTAGTGCAAGGGCACCTTCATGTGCATCTTGGTGTTGGCATCCACACGTTGGAAGTCGATGTGCAGCACAAAGGGCTTGAAGGGGTGAAACTGCACATCGCGCAGCAACACCTGGGCGGCTTGTTGGTTCAGCTCCATCTCCAAAATGGTGGAGTGGAAGGCTTCTTTTTTCAAAGCGTGCCACAAGGCGTTGTGGTCGAGTTCGATCAGTTGGGGCTCGCCCTTACCGCCGTACACAATCCCTGGCGTGCGGCCAGTGATGCGCAGACGGCGGCTCGCACCCGTACCCTGCTTGCTTCGCTCAAATGCGACAAATTTCATGATGACTCCTGTGTGAATCCACCGCGACCAGTGGGATTCAGGGTTAAAAAAAGAGCTGCGAACAGCCCGCTGTTGAGTTCTTCGTCAGGGCAATGTTTTAAAACAACTGCTCCTGGTCGGAGAACAAACTCATCACCGACTCGCCTTTGGCAATGCGCTGAATCGTTTCGGCGATCAGCGCTGCCACCGAGAGTTGGCGGATTTTGGGGGATTGGGCGGCGCTCATGGTCAAGGGAATGGTGTTGGTGATCACCACCTCGTCCAAGGCGCTGCCTTGGTTGATGCGCTCAATGGCCGGGCCGGAGAAAATGGGGTGTGTGCAATACGCGTAGACCTTTTTGGCACCGCGCTCTTTGAGTACTTCTGCGGCTTTGACCAAGGTGCCTGCGGTGTCGATCATGTCGTCCATGATCACGCAGTTGCGACCTTCGATCTCGCCAATCACGTGCATGACTTCGCTGACGTTGGCTTTGGGGCGGCGTTTGTCGATGATGGCCAAGTCGCAGCCGAGTTGTTTGGCCAAAGCACGGGCACGCACCACGCCACCGACATCGGGCGAGACCACGATCAGGTCTTCATAGCCTTTTTGACGCAAGTCGCCCAGCAACACGGGCGAGGCGTAAATGTTGTCCACCGGGATGTCAAAAAAGCCCTGAATTTGGTCGGCGTGCAAATCCATGGTCAGGATGCGGGCCACGCCCACCGTTTGCAGCAAGTTGGCTACCACTTTGGCCGAAATCGGCACGCGGGTGGAGCGCGGGCGGCGGTCTTGGCGGGCATAACCAAAGTAGGGGATCACGGCACTGATGCGCTCAGCCGACGCGCGCTTGAGGGCGTCAACCATGATGAGCAATTCCATCAGGTTTTCGTTGGTGGGCGCACAGGTGGGCTGAACCACAAACACATCGCGGGCGCGGACGTTTTGGTGCAATTCGACAGTGACTTCGCCGTCTGAGAAGCGGCCCACCGTGGCTGCCCCGAGTTCGATGCCGAGGTTTTCGGCAATTTCTGCGGCCAAGCTTGGGTTGGCATTGCCCGTGAAGACCATGAAATCAGATATAGGGGTCGACATGATGATGTTGTTTGAAATACCGGACCAATGACCACCAACGCCACAACATCACGGGCTCACGGTGATGGTCGTGAACCACATGTGCCACCATAAAACTTTGGCAGGGGAGGAAGGACTCGAACCCTCGCATGCCGGAATCAAAATCCGGTGCCTTGACCAACTTGGCGACTCCCCTACACGGGCAAAGGGCCAAAACCCTTCGCCGATCAATCTTGACCAAAAGCCCATGCTGCCAAGGGATGGGCTTTTAAATTGCGACACACCTTGATTTGCCAGCCTTGGGGTGTTTGTGGCCACTCCAGGTCGTGGGGCAGCAAGGCAAACACCGCACTGCCAGAACCGGTCATCCGAGCTTGCAACCCGAGCCGCGTGAGCCAATCGAGGGCCTGCGTGACTTCGGGGCACCACTTTTGGGCCACCGGCTGCAAATCGTTTCGACCAAAGCCAAAGCCTTGTGCAGCAAAGCCGGAGATTGTAGCAGCATCTGTGTCGCGTTTGAGGTCCGGATCCTTGAAGATCAAGGCCGTGTCCAGGCCCGCAGCCGGTTTGACGATGACAAATTGCGCCTCTGGCAGCTCGATCGGGGTGATGCGCTCGCCCACGCCTTCCACCCAGGCCGATTGGCCGTGCAAGAAAAAGGGCACATCCGCTCCCAGGGCCAAGGCAATGGGCAGCAATCGCTCCAGCGGCCAATCCAGTTGCCACAAGCGGTTGAGCGCCATCAAGGTGCTGGCAGCATCGGATGAGCCACCGCCCATGCCGGCCTGGGCGGGCAGGCGCTTGTCCAATGTGATGTGCGCGCCCATCGTGACACCTGAAGCGGCTTGCAGGGCCGTCGCAGCTTGCACACACAGGTCGTTGGGCGGCAGGGGTGGGCCCA
>CAXNFO010000047.1:0-9068 GCA_964201395.1 Limnohabitans sp. | reverse complement strand
GGCACCTACCCCACCTGAAGCGCCAAGCCCAGACTCAGGCTCAGGGAAAGACTGCCAAACGCCGCCATCGACAGGCGATCGCTGATGTGCGGTTTGTGATGCAACCCATTGCTTCACCGTGCTTTTGCAAGCAACCGAGCCAGCGCGCGGCCTGATGGTGCGGGGTTCAGCTGCTGGGTTTTTTCTCGCTCCACAGCACCCCACCGGTGGACCAGTCTGAAGGTTTGATGTCAAACAACAGCACGTCCACGCTCTCAGGCGAGCCGCCCAGGGTTTTGACCGCGGCGTCGGTCAAAGCGGCAACCAAGTTGCGCTTTTGCTCGGGCGTGCGGCCTTCAAACAATTCGACACGGATGGTGGGCATGAAAATTCTCCTGTTGAAAAAATAGGTTGCGCCGATGCTTGCCGTTCACGCCATCAGATGGATCATCCGTCTTGGCCTTTGGGGCGTGGCCATCGCCCACCCATTGCGCATGCGCCAAGGTCGCCGTGATGTGCATCCACAGCGTGTGGTCCCAACCCCGGCGGGTGGCCAATTGATATGCCGCCGCCAAGTCGCGGCGCAAGCTGTTTTCTGTAACGGTATTTGTGGGCATGTGCTCAGGCGATGTAAATCGCACGAAAGTCGTTCACATTGGTGCGGGTCGGGCCGTCGCCCACTTGCTGACCCAGCGCCTCAAAAAAACCGTGGCCGTTGTTGCGGTCCAACTCGGCCATCGGGTTCAAGCCCAGTGCGTGGGCACGCGCCATGGTCTGGGGCGTCCAGAACGCACCCGCGGTTTCTTCTTGCCCATCCACCCCATCGGTGTCAGCCGCCAATGCATGGATGCGCGGGTGGCCTTGCGCGGCCACGCCAAAGGACAACAAAAACTCCACATTGCGCCCGCCGCGCCCATCGCCGGTGACGGTGACCGTGGTCTCGCCACCGCTGAGCAACACACAGGGGGCTTGAAATGGTTGGCCGCGTTCGGCCACTTGCACCGCGATGGCGGCCATCACTTGGCCCACATCGCGGGCCTCGCCCTCGATGGCATCGCTCAGGATGTGCGCGCGCAGGCCGGCTTGCTCCATCACCCGCGCGGCCGCTTCCAGTGCCATTTGCGGCGAAGACACGATGTGGACTGTGTTGCGTTGCAAGCGTGGGTCATCGGGCTTGACCGACTCACCTTGTCCCGACTGCAAGCACGCCAAGGCTGCGGGTGGCATGTCAATGCCATAGCGCTGAACAATCGCCAAGGCATCGGCACAGGTGCTGGGGTCCCCCACCGTGGGGCCCGAGGCGATATCAACGGGCTTGTCGCCGGGCACATCCGATATCAACAAGCTCACCACTTGCGCGGGGGCACAGGCAGCGGCCAAGCGCCCACCTTTGATGGCCGACAAATGGCGGCGCACGGTGTTGATCTCGCCAATGTTGGCGCCACAGCGCAGCAAGGCGCGGGCAATGGCTTGTTTGTCGGCCAAGCTGATGCCGGGCATGGGCAGCGGCAACAAGGCCGAGCCGCCGCCCGAAATCAAGCACAAGACCACATCATCGGCGCTCAAACCGTGCACCATCTGCAACATGCGTTTGGCGGCCTGCATCCCGGCTTCGTCGGGCACGGGATGGGCGGCTTGCACGATCTCGATGTGTTCGCAATCCACCGCATGCCCATAGCGCGTGACCACCAGGCCACTCACCGCACAGGGCGCATGCAACTCCACCGCACGGGCCATGGCCGCGCTGGCCTTGCCCGCACCCACCACGATCAAACGGCCTTTGGGTTTGACCGGGATGAAGGGCGGCACGCACACCTGCGGCTGGGCCGAGGCCACGGCCGCGTCAAAGGCCTGGCGCAACAAGTCCACCACCGCATCGCTCATCGGGCGCTCCAATTGAAAGGGGGCTTGATGATAGCGGGGCAGATCAAAAAGAAGGCGATCACCCCCGGCTCCAAAAGTGGAGCGCCCTCAAGACTCGGGCTGGTGTCGGGGGTGATCTAAAAATAATCACCTGTCTTGTACTTGATAGATCGGCAGCTTGACCGCCCTCTTGAGGGCTGCGTGTGTAAACCTTGATCGATCTGGATTCAGAGAGCGTCAACGGCAAGCATGTGTCCGAATGGCTGGCTATTGCTCTGGGCTATCCTCTTGGGGTGAGCCTGTCCCCCGAGTCCCTGCCCCGGCGCATTGCGCATTTGGACATGGACGCGTTTTACGCGTCGGTGGAGTTGTTGCGCTACCCCCAGCTCAAAGGCCTGCCGGTGGTCATTGGTGGTGGGCGTCGGCGCGAGGACCTCTTGATCGAGCGGTTGCGGATCGAGCGGCCAGAGCGCGATTGGACGGCACAAGACCTGGCCGACATTCCCGTTGATTTTTTTCCGCGCATCAGCGGCTATGTGGGGCGCGGCGTCATCACCACCGCCACCTATGCAGCGCGTCAGTTTGGTGTGGGCTCGGCCATGGGGGTGATGAAAGCCGCCAAACTGTGCCCGGACGCGATTTTGTTGCCGGTGGATTTTGAGCAATACCGGCATTACTCGCGGCAGTTCAAATCCATCATCACCGAGATTGCGCCGCTGATGGAAGACCGGGGCGTGGACGAGGTGTACATCGACTTCACCGATGTGCCTGGCGGCCAGCGCGATGGCGGTCGGGCGTTGGCGCGGTTGATCCAAAAAAGCATTTTTCAAGCCACGGGTTTGACCTGTTCGATTGGCGTGGCACCCAACAAGCTGTTGGCCAAGATGGCCAGCGAGTTGAACAAGCCCAATGGCATTTCCATCTTGCACCCGTCAGATTTGGCCACCCACATCTGGCCCCTGCCGTGTCGCAAGATCAATGGCATTGGCCCCAAAGCCGAGGCCAAGCTGCTCGCCCAGGGCATTCGCACCATTGGCGAATTGGCCACGCATGATCAGCCTTGGTTACAAAGCCACTTTGGCAAGGTTTATGGCGCTTGGCTGTATGACGCCGCACGCGGCCAAGACGAGCGGCCAGTGCAAACCGAAAGCGAGCCGGTGTCCATGAGCCGCGAAACAACATTTGAACGCGACTTGCACGCCACCCACGACCGCTCAGAACTGGGGGCCATCTTCACCCGCTTGTGTGAGCAAGTGGCGGCCGACTTGCAACGCAAAGGCTATGTGGGCAGAACCATTGGCATCAAGCTGCGCTACGACAACTTCAAAAGCGTGACCCGCGATATCACTTTGGACCACCACACGGCCGACGCCCAAGAAATCCGCCGCCAGGCCGGTTTGTGCCTCAAGCGGGTGGCGCTGAAACAACGCTTGCGCTTGCTCGGTGTGCGGGTTGGTTCATTGCTGCGCCAAGAGCAGGCACAGGCCTTGGTGGCAGGTGAAACATCATCCCCTGTTGCGCTGGATGCGGATCAAGCCGACTTGTTTGCTGAAGCAGTGAATTCTGGACAGCCCGATTCAGGGCCAAGCGCCAAATAGATGCTTTGCCGCCCCACCTGAACGGATGGGCTTTGCGCTGTCACCAGCATTTGAATTTTTATTGCAACTTGATGCCGGTTTCCCGAATCAACTTACCAAACCGCTCGTGATCTTGCCGGTTCAATTCCCCAAATTGGGCGGGCGTGATGGCACCAGGCTCTCCACCCAAACCCTTGAGGCGGGCATCGACGTCTGGTAGCTTCAAAATGCGCGCCAACTCTAGTTGCAGCTTGACCACCACATCAGAAGGGGTTCCCGCCGTGACAAAAAGACCATACCAAGTGCTCATGTCGGCCCCTTTCACACCTGCCTCTGCCATGGTAGGCACATCGGGCAATTGGGGCGATCGCACAGGGGCAGTGACCGCCAGTGGTTTGAACTTACCGGCTTTGATTTGCCCCATGGCAGAAGATGTGGTGTCGAACATCATTTGAATGCTGCCGCCAATGATGTCCAAATGTGCTTGGCTACTCCCCTTGTAGCTGATGTGTTCGCTTTTGGTGCCGGCTGCCACATCAAAGGCCTCGCCTGCAATGTGTTGAGTGCTGCCCACGCCAGATGAACCGTATTTGAAGTCGCCAGGCTTGGCTTTCATGGCCTTGACCAAATCGGCCACGCTGTTGACCGGCACTTGTGCACCCACCACCAGCACATTGGGTACCGTCACGATCAGTCCAATTGGAATCAAGTCTTTGATGGGGTCAAAGCCGAGCTTCATCAGGTGAGGAGCAATGGCTTGCCCCGTATTTGTCGCCACCAGCAAAGTGTGGCCATCTGGCGCGGCCTTGGCGGTGATGTCAGCGGCAATGGTGTTGGATGCACCAGGTTTGTTTTCGACCACCCAATTCCCCTTGATGCCGTCGGCAAACTTCTCTGCCAGCATGCGGGCAATGATGTCGGTGCCGCCCCCTGGGCCTGCGCCAACCATGAGTTTCACGGCTTTGGTGGGGTACGGGGCTTGGGCCTGGCTTGGCATGGCCACACACATCAGGCTGATCAACAGGCTGGCGACAAAGCTTGGGCGTTTCATTGGCTGGCTCCTGGGTTCAGTGTTTCATAAGGGGTTAAGGTTAGGCATGTTTACGATGCTGTCCCAGCCGACAGGCCAGATCAAAGGCATTGAACATGGCCCCTGGGTGGGCCACGCCTTTGCCAACAATGTCGTATGCGGTCCCGTGCGCGGGCGTGGTGATGTGAATTGGCAGGCCCCCATGCACGGTCACACCACGCTCAAAGCCCATCAACTTCATGGCAATTTGTCCTTGATCGTGGTACATGGTGACCACACCGTCGTAACCATCGGGTTTGCGAATGGCCCGCACAAATGTGGTGTCTGCAGGAAATGGCCCATCGGCAACACATCCGCTTTGCGCAGCCAGTTGAACGCCTGGCTCAATCACACGAGCCTCTTCATCGCCATAGTTCCCGTTGTCCCCATTGTGAGGATTGAGTCCACACACGGCAATGCGTGGGCTGTCCAGTCCACTGGCCCGCAAAGATCGATAGAGCATCTCAATGGCTTGGGACACTTTTTCAGGCGATATCAAGGCGCTGACCTGGCTCAAAGGCACATGTGATGTCACACGGGCGGTCCACAGGCTGTCGAGCACATTGAGTTCGCCGCACACACCGCTGTGGTTTAAGTTTTCTGCAAACCAACGCAACTCGTCTTCTTGGTGCATACCACCAGCACGCAGCGCGCCTTTGTTCAAAGGGGCAAAGCAAAACGCATCGACGGCACCCGAACGGGCCAGTTGTACGCCTTGCGCCAAGCCTTGAAGCATGAATTGACCGTTACTGGCTTGGGCTTTGGCCGGTGCAAATGCATCCGCATGCAAGCCTGCCCATTCGTGCCACTCCACAGGGCTGGGCGTTGAAAATGCTTTTTTTTGCGCAATCAACACGATTTTTGCGCGGACACATCTTTCGGAGTCTGCCAACAATTTGGCCACCAGTTCAGGGCCAATGCCCGCTGGGTCACCGGTGAAAACGGCAATTCGTGGAACGGTCATTCAGACTCCCTAGATGGATAACCTGTAATTACAGATCACAGTTTAAGGCAGCCACTAGAATCACTCCCATCCGTTAATACCCTTGGTTTATTGATGCCCACCAGCAACCCCATCCGTAGGAAGTCTTTGCACTCAGAAGTGACGGACCGCATCCGCCTATTGATCGTGGAGTCCCACTTGCAACCCGGGCAACGGGTGCCTGAGCTTGAGATCAGCCGAGATTTGGGAGTCTCTCGCACCCCCATCCGTGAGGCGCTCAAAGTGCTGGCCTCAGAAGGCCTGGTTGAGTTGCTGCCCTTGCGGGGTGCAGTGGTCAAAACATTCAGCAAAAAGGACGCCACTGACATGCTGGAGTTGATGGCCTTGCTCGAGGTTTTTGCCGCCGAAAAAGCATGCAA
This sequence comes from Limnohabitans sp., assembly GCA_964201395.1. Classification (GTDB taxonomy): domain Bacteria; phylum Pseudomonadota; class Gammaproteobacteria; order Burkholderiales; family Burkholderiaceae_C; genus Limnohabitans. The sequence continues at coordinate 3,218 of CAXNFO010000047.1, read as the reverse complement.
AGCCGAACAAAAAAAGATAGAAGCCGTCCTGGCGGCGCATGAAAAAATGAAACAGCTTCATGCGAAGGGAAAACGATCAGAATACTTTCAAATCAATCAGCAAATTCACGACGCCATCGTGGCCATGGCCGAAAATGAAAGCCTCACCTTGATGCACAACGCCTTGAGCAAGCGCATGCGCAGCTTGCGGTTCAGCGGCAACAGCACGCCAGACAATTGGCGCAACGCCCTGCACGAACACCATGAAATCGCATCTGCTCTGCAGCAAAGAGACGTTAAAAAAATTAAAAAAGCAGTGGGCCTGCATTTTGAAAACACAGCCAAACGCATGGTTGTTTGAGCCACCGATTCGACAGATTTCGGCCCAGGGGTGACGGCCCCAGTTTTTGGTTTTGCCTTAAAACCGCTTGCCCACCGCAATCAACAATTCGTTGTAGGTGAAGTTGTGCGAGGCCTTGTCGCCTTGCGAGCTGGTCAGCACGTCGGGCAAGGTCACATAGCCCATTTTGAACATGCTGCGAAAAAACCAGCTGTCCAAAAAGTCAGCTTCCCAGCCCACCCCACCACCAGCGCTGTAGCCGGCCAGGTGAAACTGGTCATTGCGCGACCGGCCCAGCATGTTCAAGGTGACATTGGTCTTGGGGTAGACGATGCCGGCCCCCACCAAAGCCACCCAACGCGACGCAAAAGGCGCCTTCCATTGGGTCACGGGATATTGTTTTTCATACTCCAGACTCACCACGTTCAGGCCATCGGTGTGCTCAAAGTTCAGGTAATTGGTCGACAGCGTGCGGGTGGCACCGGTTTGCGGATCGTTGTTGATACGCCCAGAAAAAGCCACCGTTTGGTCCGGGGTGACCACGTATTTCATGTGATCGAGGTTGATCGCCCATGCCGTGTCGGGGGAGACCTGATAGGCCACGCGCAAATTGGTTTGCGGCAAGGTCATGTTGGCTGGACTGAGAAAGGTTCCGAAAATATTTTCGGTGGTGACATCGGCTTGCATGTCATTGGCCTTCACGCTGCTGAGCGTGAAGTCATGGTCGGCACCCCAAAAGTGGATGTCGCTGTTGGAATAGGTGGACCGGTTCCAACCCCAATACACCGACCATTTGCGGCTGGCCGACGCGGCGGCCTGCAAGGGGCTGGCGGGTTGGCGTGGCTGAGGTGCAGCCTTCGCCGGGCTGGCCTGGGCCAGCAAAACTGTGTCGATGGCCTGGGCCTGGGCGGGGCCATGCACCCACCCAGCCACAGTGAAAACAGCGAACCAAGAGGCCGCCCAAAGAGGTTTTTGCTTCATGGTCGCTGTTGGCATCACAGGGTCAAAATCGTGCAACCGGTGGTTTTGCGCGCTTCCAAATCGCGGTGGGCTTGTTGCACTTGTTCCAGGGGATAACGCTGTTCGATGTTGATCTTGACTTTGCCGCTGGTGACGATGTCGAACAAGTCTTTGGACATGGCCATCGCCCCTTCATGGGTGGCGATGTGGGTGAACAGGGTTTGGCGGGTCACAAACAGCGAGCCCTTGTTGCCCAAGATGCCTGGGGCAAAAGGTGGCACGGGACCAGAGGCATTGCCAAAGCTGGCCATCAAGCCAAAGGGTGACAAGCAATCGAGCGATTTTTCCCAGGTGTCTTTGCCCACCGAGTCATAAACCACTTTGACGCCTTTGCCACCGGTGATGTCTTTCACGCGGGCGGCAAAGTCTTCCGTGGCGTAGTTGATGACATGGGCGGCACCGTTGGCCTTGGCCAACGCACACTTGGCATCGCTGCCCGCCGTGCCAATCAGTTGGTAGCCCAGGGCTTTGGCCCATTGGCAAGCGATCAGGCCCACGCCACCGGCGGCGGCATGGAACAGCACAAAGTCACCGGCCTGCAAGCCACCTTGAGGCAGGGTGCGCTTGAGCAAAAACTGGGCGGTCATGCCTTTGAGCATCATGGCCGCGCCGGTGTCGAAGTCGAGCGCATCGGGCAATTTGCACACCACTTTGGCGGGCATCACCCGCACTTCGCAATAGCTGCCCGGGGGCTGGCTGGCATAGGCCGCGCGGTCCCCCACTTGGAGGTGGGTGACGCCAGGGCCCATGGCCTCGACCACGCCAGAAGCTTCCATGCCCAGGTTCAAGGGCATGGGCAAGGGGTACAAACCGGTGCGTTGGTACACGTCGATGAAATTCAGGCCCACCGCTTTGTGGCGGATGCGGATTTCACCGGGGCCGGGGTCACCCACGGTGACATCAACGATTTTGAGGACTTCGGGACCACCGTTTTGGTCAATGCGGACAGCTCTGGTCATGTTTAGGCTCCAATGTTTGTGGTTGTGATGGGTGGGCAGCGAGTGTCCTACTTTGGGACCGTCTGCGCTTGTGCATTATCGGTCTTCCAAGCCGCTCAACGACCAATGGGTTAGAGTGCCAGGTACATGACCGCTTCTGCTTCATCCCGCCTGACCCTGGGCACCTCCCTGTTGTTGACCATGCCGCCCCTGCTGTGGTCGGCCAATTCGGTGATTGGGCGCATGATCCATGACGAAGTCCCGCCGGTGACACTCAACCTGCTGCGCTGGCTGGTGGCGCTGGTGCTGTTGCTGCCGCTGGCGCACCGCATGCTGCACCCAGACAGCCCGCTGTGGACCCACTGGCGGCGCTATTTGTTCTTGGGTTTGCTGGGCGTGGCTTGTTACAACACCTTTCAATACCTGGCCTTGCGCACCACCACCCCGATCAACGTGACCCTGGTGGCGTCGAGCGCGCCGGTGTTCATGCTGGCCATGGGCACCTTGTTTTATGGTCAGCGGGTGCGGCGCGATCAGCTGATCGGTGCGGTGATGTCCATCATCGGCGTGATGCTGGTGATGTGCCGGGGTGACTGGCATCTGTTGACCCAGGTGCAGTTCGTCGAGGGCGATGTGTTTGTGCTGATTGCCACCGCCGCCTGGGCTTGGTACAGCTGGCAAATCAGCTTGCCCGACCGCGATCCGCCGGAAATTCGCAACCACTGGGCCAACTTCTTGATGGCCCAGGTGGTCATGGGTTTGGTCTGGTCGAGCTTGTTCAGCGCCGCCGAATGGACGCTGACCGATGCCCACATCCATTGGAGTTGGCCGGTGGTGGCCGCCTTGCTGTACATCGGCATTGGCCCGGCGGTGCTGGCCTATCGTTGCTGGGGCTTGGGTGTGCAAAGAGTAGGCCCCAACATCGCCGGATTTTTCGGCAA
>CAXNFO010000046.1:0-9314 GCA_964201395.1 Limnohabitans sp. | reverse complement strand
GCGCCGCGCTTGCCCACGGTGGGCAGAAACACATTCGCATTCCAATCTTGGTCGTTGATCATGTCTTTGACCGATTGACCACCAATGGTGGCGAAACGGTAATCGGCATACATGGTGGGCGAGTGGTTGCCCCAAACGGCCAACTTTTCAATTTCTGCCACGGTCTTACCGGTTTTGATGGCGATTTGGCTCAAGGCACGGTTGTGGTCCAAACGCAGCATGGCGGTGAAGTTTTTCGACGGCAAACTGGGCGCGCTTTTCATCGCAATGTAAGCGTTGGTGTTGGCCGGATTGCCCACCACCAGCACCTTGACGTTGCGCGATGCCGCTGCGTCCAAGGCCTTGCCTTGGGCGGTGAAGATCTGTGCATTGGCCGCCAACAAGTCGGCCCGCTCCATGCCAGGGCCACGTGGACGGGCGCCCACCAACAAAGCGTAGTCGGTGTCTTTGAAAGCGGTCTTGGCGTCGCCATGGGCCTCCATGCCGGCCAACAAGGGGAAGGCACAGTCATCCAGCTCCATCATCACGCCCTTGAGCGCTTTTTGGGCCTTTTCGTCTGGGATCTCGAGCAATTGCAGGATGACCGGTTGATCCGCACCCAACATTTGCCCTGAGGCAATGCGAAACAACAAGGCGTAACCGATTTGGCCAGCGGCCCCAGTGACGGCGACGCGAACGGGCTTTTTGCTCATGGTGGAGGCTCCAGATGATGAATTTAACAATTGAAAAAAGAGTGTACCCGCAATTTTCGTGGGCACGGTTTGTCTTATGTCTTATATAAGATAAGATGAGGCCATGACGCAGGGCTGACACCCTGTCACACCCACGCCATGCCGCCATCAAACCCATCACCTGCAACCGCTTTTGCCAGTGAAATCCCTGGCCTTTTGGTGACACCTGGACAGGCGCCGGCTTTCAGCCCCTTGTACCAACAAATCAAGGGGCTGATCTTGCAAAGCCTCCAAGGCGGCGAGTGGAAACCCGGCGAAGCCATCCCCAGCGAAATGGACCTGGCAGCTCGCTTCAAGGTCAGCCAAGGCACGGTACGCAAGGCCATCGACGAGTTGGCCACCGAAAACTTGTTGGTGCGCCGCCAGGGCAAGGGCACATTTGTCGCCACCCATGCAGAAGAAAGATTTCAGTTTAGATTTCTCAAGCTGCAACCCGACCACGGCAATCCCCAAAGCCAAGGGCCCGCCGAGCGCACGATCTTGGGTTGCAAACGCATGCGCGCCAGCGCCGAGGTGGCGCGGGCCTTGGCCTTGCGCACCGGTGAACCGGTGATCGAAGTTCGCCGCACCCTGTCCTTTGGCGGTGTGCCCACCATCTTGGAAGAATTGTGGCTACCTGGCGACCGCTTCAAGGGCTTGAGTGCCGAGCGCTTGGCGGCCTCACAGGGCCCGATGTATGCCATGTTCGAGGCTGAGTTCGGTATCAGCATGGTTCGCGCCGATGAACGATTGCGTGCGGTCTTGCCCGACGAACAACAGGCACAATGGCTGCAAGTGAATACCACCACCCCGTTGCTCAGTGTGGAACGGGTGGCGTTCACCTACAAAGACCTTCCCATGGAGTTGCGCCGCGGTTTGTACCGCACCGATATGCACCACTACCGAAATCAATTGTTCTGAATCTGACATGCAATTTTCACGTCATCTTTTTGCCGTCCAATAGAATTTGCCACTTTGTTGTTGACCCTTCTGTTTTTCCCACCTCCAGACCAGGACCCTCACCCATGACCGAGACAGCCCCCAAACGGCCTGAGTTTCGCAATATCAATGCGTTCACCGATTTGCCCTCCTATCGCCTGCCCCCTGCGGGCTGGGTGTCCATCTTGCACCGCATCAGTGGCGCCTTGATGTTCTTGTTGCTGCCCTTCATCATTTGGATGTTCGACACCTCGGTCTCATCCGAAATTTCATTCGCCAAATTCAAATTGGCTTTCAATGTCGGCCTGGGCTTTGTCCCCGGTTGGTTCATGAAATTGGTGGCCTTGGCCCTGATCTGGGCCTATTTGCACCACTTGATCGCTGGCATGCGCCACCTTTTCATGGATGTGCAACATGCGGTGAGCAAAGAGTTTGGCCGCTCCTCGGCCATTGCCACCCTGGGCTTGTCCATCGCCATGACCCTGGTGCTGGGCGCCAAGTTGTTTGGCCTGTACTGATCTCAAGGAAAGAAACACATGTCTGTCAATTACGGTTCCAAACGCGTGGTGGTCGGCGCCCATTACGGGCTGCGCGACTGGCTGGCCCAGCGCATCACTGCAGGCCTGATGGCCTTGTTCACCTTGTTGGTGTTGGTGCAATTGGCCTGGGGCAGTGGCCCCATTGGCTATGACAAATGGGCGGGCATCTTCAGCACCCAATGGATGAAGGCGCTGACCTTCGCCATCATTGTGGCCATGGCCTACCACATCTGGGTCGGTGTGCGCGACATTTGGATGGACTACGTCAAACCGGTGGGCGTGCGCCTGGGTTTGCAAATTTTCACCATGGTCTGGCTGGTGTCTTGCACCGGCTGGGCAATTCAAGTTCTCTGGAGGCTGTGACCCATGTCTAGTTCAAGTTCCATCGCCCGACGCAGGTTCGATGTCGTCATTGTCGGCGCCGGTGGCTCAGGCATGCGTGCCTCGCTGCAATTGGCCCGTGCCGGCCTGAATGTGGCTGTGTTGTCCAAAGTATTTCCCACCCGCTCGCACACCGTGGCTGCCCAGGGCGGCATCGGTGCCTCCTTGGGCAACATGTCGGAAGACAACTGGCACTACCACTTCTACGACACCATCAAGGGATCGGATTGGCTGGGCGACCAAGATGCCATCGAATACATGTGCCGCGAAGCACCCAAGGTGGTCTACGAGTTGGAACACATGGGCATGCCGTTTGACCGCAACCCTGACGGCACCATTTACCAGCGCCCCTTTGGCGGGCACACCGCGAATTACGGCGAAAAACCCGTGCAACGCGCCTGCGCCGCCGCCGACCGCACCGGCCACGCCATGCTGCACACCCTGTACCAGCAAAACGTGCAAGCCAACACCACCTTCTTTGTCGAATGGATGGCCTTGGACCTGATCCGCGATGCCGAAGGCGACGCAGTGGGTGTCACAGCACTGGAAATGGAAACCGGCGAGATGTACATCCTGGAGGCCAAAACAGTGATGTTGGCCACCGGTGGCGCTGGCCGGATATTTGCAGCTTCGACCAATGCCTTCATCAACACCGGTGACGGTTTGGGCATGGCAGCACGTGCAGGCATTCCGCTGGAAGACATGGAGTTTTGGCAGTTCCACCCCACCGGTGTCGCCGGTGCCGGTGTGCTCTTGACCGAAGGTTGCCGAGGCGAAGGCGCAATTTTGCTCAACAGCAACGGTGAGCGTTTCATGGAGCGTTACGCGCCCACTTTGAAAGATTTGGCACCGCGTGACTTTGTGTCACGTTGCATGGACCAAGAGATCAAAGAGGGACGCGGTTGCGGCCCGAACAAAGACTATGTGCACCTGAAGCTCGACCACCTCGGTGCCGAGACCATCATGAAGCGCTTGCCGTCTGTCTACGAGATTGGCCACAACTTTGCCAACGTTGATATCACCAAAGAGCCCATTCCGGTGGTGCCCACCATCCATTACCAAATGGGCGGCATCCCCACCAACATCCATGGCCAAGTGGTCACGCAAACCGCCACCGACCACAACGCGGTGGTGAATGGTTTGTACGCAGTGGGTGAGTGCTCTTGCGTGTCGGTGCACGGCGCCAACCGTTTGGGCACCAACTCGCTGCTCGATTTGCTGGTGTTCGGCAAAGCCGCAGGCAACCACATCGTCGACTTCCACCAGAAAAACAAAACCCACAAACCCCTGCCTGCGAATGCCGCCGATTTGTCGCTATCTCGCTTGGCGCGGCTCAATGGCAACACCGATGGTGAATATGCCCAGGACGTGGCCAACGACATCCGCGCCAGCATGCAGTTGCATGCGGGTGTGTTTCGCACCCAAGCCAGCATGGACGAGGGCGTGAAAAAGATCGCCGACTTGCGCGAACGCGTCAAACACATTGGCCTCAAAGACAAGTCCAATGTGTTCAACACCGCCCGCATCGAAGCCTTGGAGGTGGAGAACCTCATCGAGTGCGCCCAGTCCACCATGGAGTCAGCGGCAGCGCGGCACGAAAGCCGTGGCGCCCACACCGTCAATGATTACGGCGACACCCCTGAGCATGCCGCCGGTCGCAACGATGCCGAATGGCTCAAGCACAGCCTGTGGCACAGCGCCAGCAACAGCCTGACCTATAAGCCGGTCAAGCTCACCCCGTTGACCGTCGACAGCGTGCCGCCCAAAGTGCGCACTTTCTGATCGAAATTCCCATCCCGGCAACCATCACCAGCAGCAACACACCATGAAACGCACGTTCAAAATTTACCGCTACGACCCTGAGCGCGATGCCAAGCCGTACATGCAAACCATTGTGGTTGAGCTCGACGGCCACGAGCGCATGCTGCTCGATGCCTTGATGAAAATCAAAGCCCAAGACCCCACGTTTTCGTTCCGCCGCTCGTGCCGCGAAGGTGTGTGTGGCTCAGACGCCATGAACATCAATGGCAAAAATGGTTTGGCCTGCTTGACCAATATGCTCAGCCTTCCCGGCGAAATTGTGCTCAAGCCCTTGCCTGGCCTGCCCGTCATCCGCGATCTGATCGTGGACATGACGCAATTTTTCAAGCAATACAACTCGATCAAGCCGTACTTGGTCAATGAAACCATGCCGCCTGAAAAAGAGCGCTTGCAGTCCCCCGAGGAGCGCGATGAGCTCAACGGTTTGTACGAGTGCATTTTGTGCGCCAGCTGCTCCACCAGCTGCCCCTCTTTTTGGTGGAACCCGGATAAATTTGTCGGCCCCGCCGGTCTGTTGCAGGCTTATCGCTTCATTGCCGACAGCCGCGACCATGCCACGGCTGAACGGCTCGACAACCTCGAAGACCCGTACCGCTTGTTCCGTTGCCACACCATCATGAACTGTGTCGATGTGTGCCCCAAGGGCCTGAACCCGACCCGTGCGATTGGCAAGATCAAAGAGCTGATGGTCAGCCGCACCGTCTGATTCTGCGACATGAGCACCGTTGTCCATACCCCCGTGGCCGAGCCTGATTGGATCGGCGAACGGGCTTTGAGCAAGCTGCGCTGGCGTTGCCGCCGAGGCTTGTTGGAGAACGATTTGTTCGTCGAACGTTTTTTTCAACGCCACGCCCAATCCTTGACTGAGTTTCAAGCCCGAGGTTTGAGCTTGTTGATGGACCTGTCTGACAACGACTTGCTTGACCTGTTGCTCGGGCGCACCCCCGCACCCAGCGATGTGTCGGCTGAATTCACGGCTGTGCTGCAAATGATGCGCGCCACAGCCATACCTGCCGCTTCCGTTCCCTCCCCTGCCTAGGAATAACACCATGAAAATTGCAGATTACAAAGCCACCCTGTCGTTCAGCAACGGTCAACCTGGCATTGACATGCCGGTCTATAAAGGCAGCATTGGCCCCGATGTGGTCGATATCCGCAAGCTGTATGGCCAAACCGGCATGTTCACCTATGACCCGGGCTTTTTGTCCACTGCGTCTTGTCAATCGGCCATCACCTACATCGATGGCGACAAAGGCGAGTTGCTGTACCGGGGCCACCCCATCGAGCAACTGGCTACCCAATGCGACTTTTTGGAAACCTGCCACCTGCTGCTGTACGGCGAGTTGCCCAACGCCCAAAAGAAAGCCGACTTCACCCACTTGGTCACCAACCACACCATGGTGCACGAGCAAATGCAATTTTTCCTGCGCGGATTCCGTCGCGACGCGCACCCCATGGCGGTGCTCACCGGCTTGATCGGCGGCTTGTCGGCCTTCTACCATGACAGCACCGACATCAACAACGCCGAACACCGTGAAATTGCGGCCATTCGCTTGATCGCCAAGATGCCCACCCTGGTGGCCATGGCCTATAAATACAGCATTGGCCAGCCTTTCATGTACCCCAAGAACGACCTGAGCTATGCAGGCAACTTCTTGCGCATGATGTTTGGCAACCCCTGCGAAGAGTACAAGGTCAACCCCGTGCTCGAGCGCGCCCTGGACCGCATCTTCATCTTGCATGCCGACCACGAGCAAAATGCGTCGACCTCCACCGTGCGTTTGTGCGGCTCCTCAGGCACCAACCCGTTCGCGGCCATCGCCGCTGGTGTGGCCTGCTTGTGGGGCCCCGCCCACGGCGGCGCCAACGAGGCCTGCCTGAACATGCTCGAAGACATCCAAAAAATGGGTGGCGTGTCCAAAGTCGGCGAGTTCATGAACCAGGTCAAAGACAAAAACTCGAATGTCAAGCTCATGGGTTTTGGCCACCGCGTTTACAAAAACTATGACCCCCGTGCCAAGCTCATGCAGGAAACCTGCAACGAGGTTTTGCAAGAGTTGGGCTTGGAAAACGACCCCCTGTTCAAACTGGCCAAGGCCCTGGAAAAAATCGCCCTGGAAGACGATTACTTTGTCTCGCGCAAGCTCTATCCCAATGTGGACTTTTACTCAGGCATCGTGCAGCGCGCCATTGGCATTCCCGTGAATTTGTTCACCGGTATTTTTGCCCTGGCCCGCACCGTGGGTTGGATTGCGCAGCTCAACGAAATGATTGGCGACCCGGAGTACAAAATTGGCCGCCCGCGCCAATTGTTCACCGGCGCCGATCGCCGCGACGTGTTGCCCTTGGCCAAGCGCTGAATCCCCACCCCGCTGCGGCGGGGTTTTTTGTACCCTCCATTTGCTGCCAGGATTCCCATGACCGACTATGTCCCCTCCGCCGATTTGCAAGCCCGCGTAATCGCCCGTCGTGGCAACCTGCATGCCTTCAGCCACATGGCGCCGCAACGCACCGCCTTGGTGGTGGTCGATATGCAAAACGCTTTTGTCAAAAAGGGGGCTGGTCACGCCTGGGTTCCAGCTGCGGCGGCCACTTGTGGCGCGATCAACCGGTTGGCCGAAGCCTTGCGCCTCAAGGGCGGCACGGTGGTGTGGATCCTCAACACCTTCACCGAAGAGTCCTTGCAGAGTTGGTCGCACTTCCACGAAAACCTGTCCTCCCCTGCGGGCCTGAAGTTGCGCAGTGAAACCATGTCCGCTGGCCACGATGGCCACGCTTTGTATGCCGACCTGCAACCCCAAGCCAACGATTGGCACGTGCCCAAGACCCGCTACAGCGCTTTTATCCAAGGCTCCAGCGACTTGCACGAGCGTTTGCAAAAAGAAGGCATTGACACGGTGTTGATTGCCGGCACCGCCACCAATGTGTGTTGCGAATCCACCGCCCGCGACGCCATGATGCTCAACTACAAAACCGTGATGGTCTCGGATGCCTGTTCAGCCTTCACGCCGCAAGAGCATGTGGCCAGCTTGGACTCTTTTTTGTTGAACTTCGGCGATGTGCAAACCACCGAAGAGGTGATGACGCTGCTGCGCGCCAGCCAACACTGATCAGCGCACCAGCGCAGCAGACTGATTGGCGCAAATCCAACCGCTGGCAAAGGCACTGAGCAAGCCATTGCCCGACAAATAGCCCCACACGGCATTGCCGGACACGCCGCGGGCTGCACCACCGCCAGCAAACACATTGGGCCAGGGCTGGCCTTGCTGCGACAGCACCTGGCACTGGGCATTGATGTCCAAACCCCCTTGGGTGTGGAACAAGGCACCCGTCACCTTGATCAAGTGGTAAGGGGCTTGCAGCACCCGCTCGATGCGCCGCCCTAAGGCGTCGACCTCACCGGGCACCATGGCAGCCAAGGTGTCTTTGAGCTGCTGCGGTGGGCAACCCACCCACTGCGCAATTTGTCCCAAGTCATTGCTGGTGCGCACCGCACCAGCGGCCTGGGCATCGCGGAAATCGGGGAAGTCTTGGGCAAAACGCAAGATCGGATCGTCAAACAAATTCCACGCCAAACCACCCGGCTGGGCCAACACATGGGTGGCGGCCTCTGAATAGCCTTGGGTTTCATCGTGGAAGCGATCACCGTTTTGATTGATCTGGATGGCCCCTTCCATCATCAAACCCCACGAGACCAAGGCGCCTTGCGGCATGGCCCACGAGCCATGGCCTTGGTACGCGCCCATATCGGCCAATCGGGCGCCCATTTGCTGACCCCAGGCAATGGCGCTGCCGTCGTTGCCGGTGTGCCCGGCAAACACCGCGTCGGCCATCTCGGGCAACCATTCGCGCAACATGACGGGGTTACCGCCAAAACCATTGCAGGCCAAGACCAGGGCTTGGCACGCCAAAAATTCCATTTGCCCATCGGGTCGCTCATAGCCGACCCCCAGCGCATGGCCTTGCGGATGCAGCCACAACTCGCGCACCGTGGCCTGGGTCAGCACATCCACGCCTTCGCGCTCGGCGATGTTTTGCAACTGGGCCATCAAGGCTTCGCCCGAGCGCTCGGGGGTGGAATGCATGCGCAAAGCCGAGTGCCCGGGATAGCGAAAACCGGTCAACACCTCCAGCTTCAAGCCCGCATCGACCAAGCCATCGATGGCTTGCGCCACGGCCTGTGCATAGGCCTGTACCAAATGGGGGGCCGCGTCTCCGTGGGCCTTGGCTTGAATGTCTTGTTCAAATTGGGCCAACGAGTCCTCAATGCCCTGGGCGCGCTGCACCTGCGTGGTGGCGGCCGGTATGAAACCCGAAGACAAGGCGGTGGAACCTGTGGGTTGGGCATCTCGCTCGAGCACCACCACCTCCACGCCGAGTTGGCGCAAACGGATGGCGCAGACCTGGCCACATGCACCGCCACCCACCACCGCGACGGACACCTCCGGGCAGCCATCTGGCATGTGGTCTGCTGTCACCACGCGCACCGGATTTGACATATCGATCTCCAAGGGGAGGGGCCTCAAAGCCCCAGATAGCGGCGTTTGAGCTCAGGGTCGCGCGCCAAATCCTGGGCCGCGCCTTGCAGGGCAACCATGCCGTTTTCAATGATGTAAGCACGGTGCGCAATGGCCAGGGTTTGAACCGCGTTTTGCTCCATCAACAAAATGGCTTGCCCCGCCTGGTTCATGCGTTGGATCAGGGCAAACATCTCTTCCACCAACAAGGGCGACAAGCCCAAGGATGGCTCGTCCATGATCAACAGCTCGGGCTCAGCCATCAGGCCGCGGCCAATGGCCAACATTTGCTGCTCGCCCCCGGACAAAGTGCCCGCTGCTTGTTTGAAGCGCTCTTGCAAACGCGGAAAAATCGCCACCACTTTGTCGATGTTTTGTTGCCGCCGTGCACGGCCGCGCACTTGCCC
>CAXNFO010000045.1:0-9337 GCA_964201395.1 Limnohabitans sp. | reverse complement strand
TCGTAATAGCCCGCGCTCATGTAATGGCGCGGCTCCATGCGCTCAATGGCGTGGCGGTATTCGTCCATGTTGAAGATGCCTGCACGCACCGCCACGCCGTAGAGGGCGTTGATGCGTTTTTCCCATTCCTCATGGAACACCGCTGCATCGGTGCTGTGCACCACGGGCCCAAAGCCTTGCCGGCCACCGAGGTCGTGCATGCCGTCCATGCGCTTACAACCGGGTCACGCCAATCATGGCGTCTTTGCTCACGATGGCAACGAGTTGCGCTTCGCTCCAAGCTTGGGTGTGGGCCGGGCGCTGGGGCAACACCATGTAGCGGGTGTCGGCGGTGGTGTCCCACACCCGCAGCTCCATGTCGTTTGGCAAGTCCAGGCCCATTTCGCGCAACACGCTGCGCGACTCGCGCACGATGCGGGCGCGGTAGTTCAGGTCTTTGTACCAATCCGGCGGCAGACCGATCACGGTGAAGGCGGTGCACGAGCACAAAGTGCAGCAAATCACGTTGTGCACCGACGCCGTGTTTTCCAGCACCACCAAATGGCGGTGGTGGGGCGGCAAGTCGATGCCCAACTCGGCCACAGCGGCTTTGCCGTTGGCCAACAGCCGCTGGCGAAAAGCGTCGTCGACCCAGGCCTTGGCCACCACGCGCGCGCCGCGCTCGGGCAGCCACACGTCTTCGGCGTTGTGCACCCCTAGCTCGATGCCGGCTTTGGCGTCCAGGCCATGGGCTTGCAGGGCCGCTTCAATGGCGGCGGCGCGTTGCGGCAGGGAGGCGATGGCGGGTGTGTGGGTTGTCATCGGGGGGACGCTCAGTGGAGTGCGGTGCACCAGTATATGGCGACCTGCAGGATTCACGGCACACGGCACACCCGGGTGTGTGCCCAGTGGGTGTGGCCATTGGACACGGCGCTGCTGCGCGGATCAGCTGTGCCGCGCCAGTGTGGTGGGTGGTGTGGCCTGGCGTTCGCGCTCGAGGCGCTCAAACAAGGACAGCATCCATTCGATGCGGTCGACCAGGTTGCGGTTCGGGTAGCCATCGGGCAGCGACTCGCTCAGCGGTTGGGCCGCCTCGCAAGCTTGCACCAAATAGGCGATCGCGGGCAGGGGTGGCACATCGGGTGTGCGATGGCTCAGGGCAGCGGGCCAGGTGGCCATGCACTGGGCTTGTCCCAACAAAGCCAGTTTGCGGGTGCTGCCCACCACAGCACGGTGGGCCACGGGGTTGAGGCCGTCACGGCGCAGTTGGTGGCCGATTTCGGCATAAATCAAACGCGCAGCCCAAATCGCGGCCCGGCAATCGCGCGGCAAATAGCCGATGCCTTGGCTGGACAGGTTGTACAAACGGTCGGCTTCGTCTAAGACGCGCGTGATCACACTTTGCAAAGCGGGGGTGCACACCGGCTCGGACAAAAATGCAGATGGGTCAATGCCAGCCTCGCGCAGCCAAGCGCGGGGCAGGTACAGGCGGCCATTGCGCGCGTCTTCGCCGACATCGCGGCAAATGTTGGTGAGTTGCATGGCCACACCCAGTTCGCAGGCGCGGGCCAAGGCTTGCGGGTGTCGCACCCCCATGATCCAGCACATCATGGCGCCCACGGCGCCCGCCACCCGGGCGCCATAGGCGTGGGTGTCGGCAATGGTTTCGTAATGGCGGCCTTGCGCGTCCCAAGCAAAACCATCGAGCAAAGCGTCGAGCAAGGCGCGGGGCAGTTGATGCTGGTGCACCACCAAGGCCAAGGCTTGGTCTTCCAAGTTGGCCAGGGGTTGGCCTTGGTAAATTTTGTTCAGCCGGTGTTGCAACTCTTGCAGACCCAGTTCGGGGGACTCACCGTCGTCCACCACATCATCGGCCACACGGCAAAAGGCATACAGGGCCACGGATGCCGAGCGCATGCGTTGGGGCAACAAGCGGCTGGCGGCAAAAAACGACTTGGAGCCACCGCGCATCAGCGCCACGCAGGCGTCGAGGTCGTAGGGCGGGGCAGTTTCAGTGGAACGCATCAACATGGGGGACCACCTCTTGCAGCATCTTGGCCGACATCAACACACTGGGGACACCCGCGCCGGGCTGGCTGCTGGCACCGACCATGAACAAATTTTTCACATCTTCGCTGCGGTTGTGTGGCCGAAACCAGGCACTTTGCAGCAAGATGGGCTCGAGCCCAAAGCCCGCACCCTTGTACGACCACAAGCGGTCTTGAAAGTCTTGTGGCGTGCTCACTTTGGAGCTGACCACATGTTGCTTCAAGTCGGGCAGCACACTGTCTTGCAGCACGCTGGCAATGGCGTCGCGGTATTGATCGCTGATGGTCGGCCAGTCGGTGCCGCTGCTCAAATTGGGTACCACCGACAAAGCGTAAAACGTGTCGCAACCGGCAGGGGCCAAAGACGGGTCGGTCGCCGTGGGTCGGTACAGGTACAGGCTAAAGTCTTTGGACAGCTTGTGGTTTTTAAAGATGTCTTGCAACAAACCTTTGTAGCGCGGCCCCAGCACCATCATGTGGTGCGGCACATCGGTGTATTGGCGGTTGGTGCCAAAGTACCAAACGAACAAGCCCGACGAATACTTGCCTTTGGCAATGCGCTGGTCGCTCCAATGGCGTCGGTGCTGTGGCTCGATCAGGTGTTGGTACGTCCAGGCGGCGTCGCCATTGCTGACCACGATGTCGGCGGGCACAACCTCGCCGCCGTCCAAGACCACGCCAGTGGCGGTGCCGTTGTCCACTTGAATGCGTGTGACAGCGGTGTTGTAGCGGATGGGAATGTGGCGCTCGTGCAGCAAGTTCACCAAGGCTTGCACGATGGCACCCGTGCCGCCCATGGCCGAGTGCACGCCCCAGCGCCGTTCCAAAATGTGGATGAGCGAGTAAATGCAGGTGACTGAAAACGGGTTGCCACCGATGAGCAAGGGGTGAAAGCTCATGACGATGCGCAGCTTGGGGTGCTGAATGTGCTGGGCCACCAGGCTGTGGATGGAGCGCCAGGCTTGCATGCGGGCCAAGTTGGGCAAGGCCTTGATGACATCGGTGATGGACTCGAAGGCGACCATGCCCAACTCTTGAAAGCCCAACTCAAAGCAGCGCTCGGAGGCCTTCATCAGGTTTTCAAAGCCCTGCACATCGGCCGGGTTGAGGGCGGCGATTTGCGCCAACATGGCTGCGTCGTCGTTGCTGTAGTCAAAGTGCGTGCCGTCGTCAAAGCGGATGCGGTAGAACGGCGCCATCAAGCGCAAGTCGACATGGTCTTTCATGTCTTTGCCGCACAGGGTGAACAGCTCTTCGATCAAGTGCGGCAAGGTGATGATGGTCGGGCCCGCGTCGAAGGTGAAGCCGTCTTGCTTGTGCACATAAGCGCGCCCGCCCGCCATGTCGAGCTTTTCAAACATCTGGACTTGGTAGCCCTTGACGCTGAGCCGGATGGCAGCGGCCAAGCCACCAAAGCCCGTGCCAATGATGACGGCGCGGGGCCGCCGATCGACACTCTCGGCCACCGGTGTGGCTTGTAACCACTGTGGGGGGGTCGGCGCATTCATGGTTTGTCTCCTTGCGGCAGCAAGGCCGCAGGGGCCAGGGTGGGGCTGGGTGCGATGCGGTGCAAGGGTTGCACAAGGCCTGCTTCATGGCGGTGCGACATTGCCCAACCCCACAACTTTTGCAGCGGTACGGGGAACATCATCAACACATGTTCCAAGATGGCCAAACCCAACAGGGACGCCAGCAACACCCAGCCGGCGGTGAGCGCCACCACCCCTTGTTGGGCCTGCCACACCAGCCACAACCAAGCGCCGCTAGAGACGGCGACCGTCGCGTAAAAAAACAGGCTCACCCGGCCTTGCTTGAAGTAGCTGCCCAGGTAGGTCAAGTGGCTGGGCAGGTATTGCAAACCCACTTCAGGCACGCCAAAAAACAAATTCAGCTTGGCGCTCACCCGCATGCACCACAGCAGCGCAAAGGTGCACAGCGCCACATGGTTGGGCTGGTCGATTTGCATCCACCACAGCAACCCAAAGTTGAGCAACAGGGCCAGCTCGTGGTGCAACACCACTTGCACCGATTGCTGCAAGCGCTGCCAGCCGGTTGCCGATGCGTCCAGTGGCACCCGCCGAGAACCGGTGAGACGACCCGATAAAAAGGCCATCTCGTGCCAGGCCCACATCACAATCACGCTGCCAAATCCCAAGTAGGCATTGGCCACGCTTTGGGCCTGCATGCTGACCCAACTGCCCCACAGGCCCAGTATCAGCAACACACCCAAAAACCCCAAACTGGCACCAAAGGTGTGTGCCGGTCTGCGCACCAGCCACAAGATCACGCCCGTTCCCAGCCACCAGCACAGGATTGCAAAAACGGCGGCAAAAATCAGCGATTGGGACAGGTCGTGCATGGTGTGGACAAGGTGTCGGTTGAGCCGGGCATCACCAAGCGGGAACCATGCGCACTTGGGCCGGCAAGGTGTTTTCTTTGACGGGCAAGAAGAACAAACGGGCAAAGGTCAGGCCAGCGGAGAGGACCGCCGTGGCTTGGCCCCAGAGGCCCAGCAAGCCACCGCGCTCTTTGGCCCGGGCTTGTGCCACGGCACACACGAGCAAGCGCTCCATGCAGGCGCGAAAGCGCGGGTCATCGCTGTCAACCTCAATCGGAAATACCTGGCGGCAAATTTCTGAGGTGATGCGAAACACCTCGTAGTCGTACTCGGTGGAGTGCAAGCCCATGGCTTCGTGCAACAAGGGGCGCATGTGGTCGCGCACATACATGGTGGCGTACACCGCCAAGATGAAAAAGCGGATCCACCAGCGGTTGACGCCTTGCAGCAACTTGGGGTCGGCGCGCATGATCAAGGCAAACGATTCGCCGTGGCGGAACTCGTCGTTGCACCAACGCTCAAACCAGCGAAAGATGGGGTGAAAGCGCTTGTCGGGGTTTTTCTCGAGCTGGCGAAAAATGGTGATGTAGCGGGCGTAGCCAATTTTTTCGGACAAATAAGTCGCGTAAAAAATGTATTTCGGCTTGAAGAAGGTGTATTTTTTCGAGCGCTTGAGTTGGCCCAGGTCGATGCCGAGGTTGAAGTCCTTGAGCGACTGGTTGATGAAGCCGGCATGGCGCGACTCGTCACGCGCCATATAGGTCATCAGTTGTTTGATGTCGGGGTTTTTGACTTGTTTGCGGATTTCGTTGTACAAAATGCAACCCGAAAACTCAGAGGTCAGTGAACTGATCAAAAAATCCAAAAATTCTTGCCGCATCTCGGGCGAGAGCTGGGGCATGAGGGTGCGCACCTCTTCGGCAAATGCGGCATCGCGTTGAAAGTGGTCGTGGTTGTTGTCGCCTTCGTACTCTTTCATCATGGCGTCCCACTCGGCCCGTACCGAGCTGACGTCGAGCCGGTCAAAGGCGGGAAAGTCGGTGGTGTAAAAGCGCGGGCTCAGCACCGTGTTGTTGACCGCTTTGCGGTTGGCGTCTTCAGCGCTTTCGACAGAGCCAATCAGGCCTTCGAGGTGGTCGTAGTCAACCGAGGTGTTGGACAAGCTCATGGGGGGTCCTATCGCGAAATGGTGTTCGGTGTGTGCGGGTCTTGCAGCAACTGGGCAAACAAGCCCGCGTTGGTGGGGCCAAACGATTCCAGGTCCAAACGCATTTGCGTGGCCGGGTCGATCAGTGTCAAGCGCCCATCGGTGCGGGCATGCAATTCAAATGGCTGCTGAGGTCCAATGTCGCGGCGCTTGCGCTCGCGGGTCATGGCGCGCAAAGCACCACGCACAAAGCCTTGCTCGCCACTGAAGCGCGCCAACTCGCTGCCATCTTGGGCATTGACGACACCAATATCGCCGTTGTCCAAATCGGAGAAATGCAGCAAGCGCACTTGTTGGCTGGGTGAGTCTGCGTAACGGATGTCAACGCCGCTGTAACGCACCACGGCCACCAGGGTCAGGGTGAGGAGCATCACCAGGCCCAGCACCAAGGCGATGTGCTTGGGCAGAATCTGGCGCGGCATGGGCGGGTTGGGGGAGGTGGTGTCCATTTTCAAGCCCACTGGGTTTGCACGCCCTGGGGTGTGCTGTTGGCGGGAGCGAGCGTCGCTGCTGGTGCGGCCATCGGGCTGTTGCGCAAGACCGACCAAGCTTGGGCCAGCACGCGGCCTGCTTCAGAGGCATTGGCCACACAGCGCAAGCTTGGCTGCGGGTGCTTCATGTGCCAGGGTCGGTTGTGGGGCCACAAATGCACCCAACCAATGCGGTCACTGCGGTTGAGTTGCAGCGAAATGTCGCCCACCCCTTGGTCGTTCCACAAACGCACATCGGCTGCGTCGATGCGTGCATAGGGCAGGTTGTAGGTCAGGGTCAGGGCGATGCCGTAGCGCATGACCACCCGCCGATCGGTGATGGTGTAGAGCGCATTGCGTGCCGACATCCAGGCGCTGCCCAGCAGCATACCCAAGCCCATGACGGCCAGCGAAGCGCTGATGGACAAGGACTGCACCATGGCCGAGGCGTCGCCGCCTTGCTCCCACAAGTAGGCGGCCTGCCACAACCACATGGCGGCAAAGTACAGCGCCACTTTGCGCACATGAAACACATGCCAGGCCATGGCGCGCCATTGCGGTGCGCCTTGCCACAGGATTTTTTCCCGCGCTGGCAGCGGCTCGGGCAAGCCCGGGCTGGCCTCGAAGTCGTATTCGTGCTCGTGACCGTGCGAATGGTTCACAGCGGTGGCTCCAAGCGGCTGGGCTCGGCGTAGAGCAAGCCAGCACCGAAGTAGCCCATGATTTTTTCTTCTTCCAGCAAGGTGATTTCTTGCGCCGATTTCGTCGCGGGCACATTGGCAAATTGGTGCGCCATCAAGGCATACACAAACAGGCCGTGGGCCTTGATGCGGGCGAAGTTGATTGGCATGAGCACGCGGCGCCCGCCGTTGGGCAGATCGATTTCAACATAGCGAAACATCATCTCGGCGGTGTCGATCCACAGGTCGCTCACGGTGCCAGCCACCTCGCCATCGGCACCATACACGGGCAGGCCGCGCGGGTCGGTGTCTTGGTGCGCCACGCCATGGTCTGCAACGGTGCGCAGCGGCACGATCAAGGGGTTGCCGTGCAGGTCGCGGTCCGGGTGGTCGGCACGTTGCGCCCATGCCCCGGGGCCCACACCTGCGAGCAAGGGATCGCCCACAGGTTCAATCGGGGAGCCACCCCAGAGCTGGGTGTTTTGGCTCTTGTATTGACCGTCAGGGCGGTTGAAGTCAGGGGCTTGTACTTCATGGCCGTTGGACAGCTTGTAGGTTTTGGGATCGGGAATCGGCCAGCCGGTGACCACCGGGCCGTCTTCGCGGCCGGTGTCCATCGGGTAGCCCTCGCGGTGGTTCTCGCGCACGAGGTAATAAATCAGGCCCGCAAAAAATGCCCAAAAGGCATACAGCACGAGTTGGGCCACATCGATGTACTGGGTAATAGCGCCTGTTTCCATGGTCTTCTCCTCAAAAAATAGGTTGTGATCAGCCGGGCAGTTCGACCAGGCCGAAGTGGGATGGGGGTGTGCTGCGGCGGGCCACTTGGTTGCGCACCAAGGGTCCCAGGGCCACCAGCACCACAAACAGCAAGTAAATTTCGACGTGGTACACAAAGCTGTACCCCGTGGCGGGCATGTTCAGGCTGTGGCCCAGCCAATCGTGGATGGCCAATTGGTTGACCAGGTCGCGCAGCACGCCACCGGCGGCCATGGCCAAGCCCGCGGCGGTGGCTTGCACCGCGCCCCAGGCACCGAGTACCAAGCCGGCTTGATCCCCTTGGGCCATGTTCATGGCGCACACCAACATGCCCACTGAAAAGAACCCGCCGCCCAAGCCGACCAAAAGGGCGCCGGTTTGGAACAACAGGGGCGCTTGCAGCGGTGCTGAAAAAATCACACAGGCAAAAGCGGGCAGCCCGATCAAGGCACCCATGCCAGCCAAGCGGCAGGGGTCGATGCCACGCGCCAGCCCGCGGGCCGACAGGGCAAAGGCCAGCAATGAGCCGCCGGCACTCAAGGCGGTCAGGCTGCTGGTCATGCCCACGTTGAGGCCCAAAATTTCGCCGCCATAGGGCTCGAGGATGATGTCTTGCATGCCAAAAGCGGCGGTGCCCAGGCCCAGCGCCCACAGGTAGCGGTTCATGTGCGGCATGGCCATCAGGCGCTGCCACGACATGGAAAAACCGTTTTGAGCGCGCTGACCGCGCTTGGCCCCGCGCGCCTCTTGCTTCCACAGCGACACCAGGTTCAAAGCCGCCACCGCCACGGCCGAGCCTTGCACCACTTGGATCAGGCGCACGCTGCCAAAGTCAGCCAACAAAGCACCAAAGGCCGCACTGCTGACCACCATTCCCAACAGCAGCATGCTGTAGAGCAAGGCCACCACGCGGGGGCGTTTGTCAACGCTGGACAAATCGGTGGCCAAGGCCATGCCCGCGGTTTGCGTGACTTGCATGCCTGCGCCCACCAACACAAATGACAAAGCCGCGCCCATGCGGCCCACCCACAGGTTGTCGGGCGTGGCCTCAGACAGCAGCAACAAAGCAAACGGCATGATGGCCAAGCCACCAAACAGCAGCAAGGTGCCAATCCATAAATAAGGGATGCGGCGCAGGCCCAGCGCGGAAGGGTGGGTGTCGCTGCGGTAGCCAATCAGGGCGCGCAGCGGGGCAAACACGAGGGGCATGGCCACGGCCACCGCTACCCACCAGGCGGGCACTTGCAACTCAACAATCATCACCCGGTTCAAGGTGCCGACCAGCAATGCGGTGGTCAGGCCAATGGCGAACTGAAACAGGGACAAGCGCAGCAAACGACCCAGGGGCAGCTCGGCCGAGGCTCCATCGGCAAACGGCATGAAGCGCGTGCCAAAGGCCGACACCCAAGCCGGTGGCCGAAACAGTTGGCGCCAAGAGCCGATCATGTGCGCTTCCACTCCCATGCTTGCGAGGTGTAGAACCCGCTGGAGACGCGTTGCATGTGGCCGGGCCGCCAGCCGTGTTCACGCACGGCGCGCTCGATGTACACATGCAAGGTGGTTTTGCGGATCGGGGCCAACTGCGGCGAGCGGTCGCTGCGTGGGAACAAGCGGCCCATGGCATGGGCAACAGCCAACAGCGGTGAATGCGGCGCAAAGGTGAACAGCACCGAGTGGCGGGTGCGTTTGGTCAAGGACTCCACCGCGTTGGCAATGGTTTGGGTGTCGTAGTGGATGAGTGAATCCATGCACACCACATGGTCAAAGTCGCCGTGCTCGGCGCCCAGCATGTCACCGGCCAAAAACGTGATGCTGCCGCCTTTGGCGCTGAGCGTGGTATCGGTGAGCAGGTCTTG
>CAXNFO010000044.1:0-9338 GCA_964201395.1 Limnohabitans sp. | reverse complement strand
ACCACGGTGGCGTCGCCCACCGAATAGCGTCCGGCATGGATGGGGCTGCCATATTCAGTCGGAAAGTCCATGGTGTCGATGATGTCCTTGACACCCACCGGCACACCGTACAACGGGCCGGGCAAGTGACCCGCCGCACGGTCACGTTGCAGGTTGTCCGCTTGCAAAGCAACCACTCGGTCATCGCGGTGCGCAAATGCGTGGATGGCCAGGTCTGCACCATCCACAAAGCGCCCTAGCTTGGCCGTGAACTCTTGCACCGTTTCCTGGCCGCTGAGCAGGTGTTCGCGCACCTCCAAAGCGGTCAGATCGGACACATTTTTCGTCGGCTCGGCCATCAGTTGGTCTTGAAGAAGTCGGGGTTGACCACCGACTCGTCGTTGGGGTCGCGCTCCTGCTCAACCGATTGGTTGAAGAACTGGTCTGGCAAATAGCTGACCATGGCAGGGAAGGCATAGGTCAGGGCCAGGGTGAACAAAATGATGTAAACGAAGGGCATGCACCCTTTGAAGATGGTGTTCAATTGCAAACTTTTGGGTGCAACCCCTTTCAGGTAATAGGCTGACATCGCCATCGGCGGGGTCAAGAAAGCGGTCTGCAGGTTCACGGCGATCAAGATGCCGAACATGATCGGGTCGATGCCATACAAAGGCAGCAAAGGCAGGAAGATGGGCACGAAGATGATGATGATCTCGCTCCACTCCAATGGCCAGCCCAAGATGAAAATCAAAAACTGGGACAGCAGCAAGAACTGCAATGGCGACAGGTTCATGGACAGCATGAAGTCCTTGACCAAATGCTCACCGCCCAAGTAACCAAAAACCGATGCGAAAGTGGCCGAACCGACAAAAAGGAAACACACCATGGCCGAGGTGCGGGCCGTGAGGTAAACCGACTCGCGCAGCCGCTGCCAAGTGAAGGCGCGGTAGACGATGGCCAAGATGATGCCTCCCAAAACGCCCATGGCGGCCGCTTCGCTGGGTGTCGCCAAACCGAACAAAATAGAGCCCAACACCGACATGATCAAGACGGCCAAAGGCAAAAAGGCTTGCAACACCATGACAATGCTTTCCCAGACGGTGTACTGGTCCACATCTTTGGGCTTGGGACACAAAGAGGGGTTGAGCGTGGCACGAACGATGATGTAGATCAGGTACAGAAAAGCCAATGTGAAGCCTGGAATGATGGCCGCAGCGTACATCTTGACCACCGAAACGCTGGCTGTGGCCGCATAAACAATCAGCAAGATGGAGGGTGGAATCAAGATGCCCAAAGTGCCACCAGCAGTGATCACACCAGCGGCCAGTTTTTCGTCGTAACCGGCTTTGAGCATCGCCGGCAGGGCGATCAGGCCCATCAGGGCCACCACCGCGCCCACAATGCCGGTGGCTGTCGCAAAAAGCGTACAAGTGACCAATGCAGCCACGGCCATAGAGCCAGGAAGTGCACGCAAGCCGACTTGCAAACTCAAAAACAATCGGTCCAGGATGTTGGCCCGCTCAATGATGTAACCCATGAACAGAAACAGGGGTATCGATATGAGCACATCGTTGTTCATCACACTGAATGTGTTTTGTGTGAACAGGTACAAGATCCGGTTGTCCCATATCAACTGGTCAGGCGTGAAATAGGCGTAAAAGCCAAAGCCCATGCCCATGGCCATCATCGTGAAGGCGATCGGGAAACCAAAAAAAATAAAGACAATGAAGAGCCCCAGCATGAGGAGGGCGACAAACGGATCACTCATGATGGTGCTTTCTCGGCGTGCTGTTGGATCAGCACTTGTTCAAGTTCTTCGACATCGCTGCCGCGCGACAACCACTCGCCCGTGCGGATGCACACCAGGCAACGCATGACCTCTGCGGCACCTGCAATCAGCAGCGTGACACCGGCTACAAAAATGATCGACTTCAGGGGCCAAACAGGCACGCCTGCTGGGCTGTTCACGCTGGACTCCAAAATGCGGATGCTTTCGTAAGCGTATTGGCCACCCGTGAACACCATGGCAAAAATGCCTGGAAAGAAAAACACGAAATACAAAGCCAAATCCACTTTGGCTTGTGTGCGGTTGGACCAGTTGCGATAAAAGAAGTCCCCTCTAACGTGCGAATTGCGCGAGAGGGCATAAGCCCCCGACATCATGAACAAGGCACCATACAACATGTAGCTCATGTCAAACGCCCACACGGTGGGGCTGTTGAGCACATAACGCATGAATACCTCGAAACAGGTCGATGCGGTCAGGATCAAGACACACCAAGAAAAGGCGTGACCAATCGACTTGTTGAGGATGTCAATCCTTCGAATCCAAACTTCCATGTGATTCACCTATTCAGACAAAAAGAAAGACTGCCGAAACGAATTTCGGCAGTCTTTGTAGACTAAGCCTAGATCAAACTGGCAGCTTGGTCTTCTGTACGTGCTCGTAAGCCATGCGGTAGTTGGCTTCGTTGGTGAAGTGGTAGAAGCCCACGCGACGCGACCAAGCCTTGAACGAGTCGTTCACTTCCTTGAACATGTCGACTTCTTTCTCCAGTTTTGCAGTGACGACGTCCCAGGCAGCCAACTGGCCTTTGTAGACATCCGTGCTGGTGCGGGAGACCTGCACCTTGTGCTTGACGATCAACTCCTGCAAATCCTTGGAGTAGTTTTCATGCGCCAGAGCTGTTGATGCGGTCGATGCGGCTTCAGCAGCGTACTTCAGGATGGCCTTCAGATCGGCGGGCAATGCGTTGTACTTGTCTTTGTTGAAGATGATTTCAAAGAATTCTTGGGCTTGATGGAAGGAACCCATGGAGTAGAACTTGGCCACGTCTTGTGCACCAAAGCGCATGTCAGCAGTGGGGTTGTTGAATTCGAAGGCATCGATCACACCGCGCTGCATGGCCGGCACAATTTCGCCACCTGGCAACTGCGCAACAGCCATGCCCATTTCTTGCAGCATGTCGGCCGCCAAGCCGATGGTGCGGTACTTGAAACCCTTCAAGTCGGCCGCTTTCTTGGGTGGGGCCTTTTTGAACCAACCCAGTGGCTGCGAAGGCATGGGGAACGAGAAGAAGCCAACGACGTTCAGGTTCATCTTGGCGACCAATTTGTCCCACAGCTGCTGACCGCCACCTGCCTGAATCCAGCTCAAGCCGATTTCAGGGGTTGCGCCACTCACAGGGCCTGTGCCAAACAAAGAAGCAGATTTGTTCTTACCGTACCAGTATCCAGAAACGTGGTGACCACCGTCCAGAACGCCTTTGCTCACTGCATCGATGATTTCGAAAGGCTTGACCACGGCACCTGCTGGCAGATATTCGATTTTCAGGCGACCACCGGACATTTCGTTGACGCGGGTGACGTATTGCTGGGCCATTTCGCTGAAAATTTCATTGGTACCCCAAGAGCCTTGCATCTTGAAGACAATGGGTGCTTGGGCAACGGCAATCATGGGCGCACCCATCAATGGGACAGCCACAGCGGCGGTGGCTGCCTTTCCAAAGAAGCGACGGCGGCTGGCTTCTGGGGCCGTGGATTGAACGTCTTTTTCAGTAGGGGTCATTTGTTTTCCTATGAGGCTTTTGGTTAAAAAATCACTTCATAATTATGCTGTCAGCTGGAAGGCCGAAATTAAGTGAAAACCCTTGTAGGTGTTGGGGCGGGTTCAAGGGCAACGTGGAACCATGACCGGCAGCAACTGGGAAATGGCAACCAGCCTGGCTGGCCAACATGGTTTTTGATAGGGCCGGTCTTATTGTCGATGAGGCGCTGAAAAAGTGTTTCAAGCGCGCGATTTTTTCCTCAGCAGGTCGTTGAGGTCGAGGTACAAAAGCCGGTATTTCCAGACGCGCTCTGGGTTCAACATTTAACGCTGGTCAAGTTGGTTCAGGCCACGTTGCAAGGCAATTTCGAGCAAGCCGTCAAACAGCAGGCTGTCGACCAATTCAAAGGGGACCGACATGCTGGGCGCCATCTTCCAGCCGGCGCCGCCCGTCATGTAGCACACCGGGTCGGCTTGGCAGTGCGCGCGCACATGCTGCACCATGCGCTCGATCGCGCCGGCAATGGCAAAGGTGCCGCCGCTGGTCAATGCGTCGCTGGTGTTGGTCGGAAAGGGCTGTACCTCGCCGGTGGGCACGCGCAAACCGGCGGTGCCCGACTCCAAGGCGCGCAGCATGATGCCGTGGCCGGGCAGGATGAGGCCCCCCAAAAACCGCCCCTGGGCGTCCACCGCCTCGACGGTCACGGCGGTGCCGACCATGACCACCACCATCGGCTTGGCTGGGTTGGTGCCCACTTGGCTTTTCATCCTCGCAAAAGCGCCAATCATGGCCACCCAGCGGTCGGCGCCCAATCGGGTGGGGTGGTCGTAACCATTGGTCAAGCCCGCCTCTTGGGCCGAGGGCACGACCCAGCGGGCGGGCACATCCCACCACTCCATTTGCTCTTCGACCCGGCGGCGAATCGCTTCGCCAGCGACGATGCAGCCCAGCATATGGGTCGGTGCGGGCCATGCTTTCCAGTCGCCTTCGGCCAGGTGGTCGATGTTTTCCAAAAACACCGCGCCATGGCCCAGCAATTTGGCGCCGGGATGCGCTTGGTCATAGCGCGCCCATTTCAACCGGGTGTTGCCGACATCTAGTGCTAAAAAAGTCATAATTTTGGACCTCGGGGGCGCATTATCTTCAATTTCATGCGATGCTTGTCCCATCAAACTGCTTTTAGACTCACGCCAGGCTTTGATGCCAAGCATTGCGATGTTGCCATTTCCCATTTTGTTCAACTTTCCCAGAGCCGAACCGTGATCACCCAGCTCAATGTCACCTACGTCGCCGAAGAGGACCGGGTGTTGTTTCGCTTCAACACCCACGATGGCCAGGAATTTCGGCTGTGGTTGACCCGTGCCACGGTGCGCCAGTTATTGGCGGTGGGGGCGCAGGCCAGTGTTTTGGCCCATGCCGCCCAGCATGCCATGCCCCAGGCCCAGGCCATTGCCCTGTTCAAGCAGCAAAGCGTGGAGCAGCAGGCGCGCTTCAGCGAATACAAGCCGGCAGCCCAAACCCCTTTGGGCGAAGCGCCCTTGCTGGCGCTCAAGGTGGAGATGAAGGTCGAGACGAAGGATGGCAAATCGGGCTATGCCATTGATTGGACCTTGGCCGGTGGGCACCAAATGCAACTCACCTTGGACGAAGATTTGTTCGCCAAGTTTCGCATGCTGCTGGCCACCATCCAAGACCGCGCCCAATGGGGCCTGGGGCCGGCCAGTGCCGTGGCCGACACAGAGCAGGCCGCCACCGAACCCCAGCCCGGCGGCACGGTGTTGCATTGATGACGCCCCAATGCCAATACGGGCATGGGCATAACCCCGGGGCTGTCAAAGCCGCGCCAATTCGATAGACTGACCGTCCCCAAGCCGCTGATGAGAGTCCTGCATGAAAGTCATTGAAGAAATCCTGGCCCAAGCCCACAGCTTGGCCGCCGTGCGCCGAGACATCCACGCCCACCCTGAGTTGTGTTTCCAAGAGCAGCGCACCGCCGATGTGGTGGCCCAGCAGCTCACGGCCTGGGGCATTCCCATTCACCGGGGCATGGGCACCACTGGCGTGGTGGGCATCATCAAGGGCGGCGACAGCCCGCGCGCCATTGGTTTGCGCGCCGACATGGACGCCTTGCCCATGCAAGAGTTCAACACCTTCGCCCATGCCAGCCAGCATGCTGGAAAAATGCACGCCTGCGGCCATGACGGCCACACCACCATGCTGCTCGCTGCCGCCCAGCACCTGGCGCAACACCGCCACTTTGACGGCACGGTGTACCTGATTTTCCAGCCGGCCGAAGAGGGCGGTGGCGGCGCGCGCGAAATGATCAAGGACGGCTTGTTCGATCAATTCCCCATGGACGCGGTGTTTGGCATGCACAACTGGCCGGGCATGCAGGCTGGCCAATTTGCGGTGAGTGCGGGGCCGGTGATGGCGTCGAGCACTGAATTCAAGATCACCATCCGGGGCAAGGGCAGCCACGCGGCCTTGCCGCACAATGGCATTGACCCGGTGCCGGTGGCGTGCCAAATGGTGCAGGCGTTTCAAACCATCATCAGCCGCAACAAAAAGCCGGTGGATGCGGGGGTGATTTCGGTCACCATGATCCACGCCGGAGAGGCCACCAATGTGGTGCCCGACGCCTGCGAGTTGCAAGGCACGGTGCGCACCTTCACCATCGAGGTGCTGGACATGATCGAGCGGCGCATGCGCCAAGTCGCTGAGCATGTGTGCGCCGCGCACGACGCGGTGTGTGAGTTTTCTTTCCACCGCAACTACCCGCCCACCGTCAACCATGCGGCCGAGGCAGCGTTTGCGCGCCAAGTCATGGCCGACATGGTGGGGGCCGAAAACGTGCTGGCGCAAGAGCCCACCATGGGCGCGGAAGACTTCTCTTATATGCTGCAAGCCAAGCCGGGTTGCTACTTTTTTATCGGCAATGGCGACGGCACCCACCGCGAGATGGGCCACGGCGGCGGACCGTGCACCTTGCACAACCCCAGTTACGACTTCAATGACGACTTGATCCCGCTGGGTGGGTCTTACTGGGTGCAGCTGGTTGAGGCCTGGTTCGCTGCCAAGCCATGAGCGCGGCTCCCGAGGAGGCGTTTGCACCCAGTTACGCGCAAGCCCGCGAATTCTTTTTACAAGCCGCCCATGACCGTGGCTTGGTGGTCGACACCCGGCCCCACCCTCTGCCCGGGCGCGATGGCGAGGCCATGGCCATGGACGTGGTGTGGGACGGCCCGGCCCGCGCCAGCCGGGTGCTGATCGTCAGCAGCGCATGCCACGGGGTGGAGGGGCATTGCGGATCGGGCGTGCAAGTCGACGCCTTGCGCCGGCCCGATTGGCGACCCATGCCGTGGCCGGCTGATATGGCGGTGTTGTGGGTGCATGCCCTCAACCCATATGGCTTTTCCCATGGGCGGCGCACCACCCAAGAAAACGTCGACCTCAACCGCAACTTCCATCGCTTTGACCAAGCCCTGCCCGACAACCCCGGCTATACCCAGATCCATGATTTATTGATTCCTAAAGCCTGGCCGCCCACGCCCGAGAACGAGGCGGCTTTGCAAAACTGGGTGGAGCAGCACGGCAAAGCGGCTTTCCAGCAAGCCGTATCCGGTGGCCAGCACAGCCACCCCGAAGGTTTGTTCTTCAGTGGCCGCGAACCCACCTGGAGCCACACCACTTTGCGCCAGGTGTTGCGTGATCATGCCGGCCATGCGCGCCATGTGGGTTGGATCGACCTGCACACCGGCCTGGGCCCATCGGGGGTGGGCGAGCGCATTTTTGCGTGCAAAGACGATGCCGCCGCTTTGGCGCGCACCCGTGCTTGGTGGGGCAGCGAGGCAACACCCATCACATCGATTTACGACGGTTCATCGACCTCAGCGCGCTTGACTGGCTTGATGTGGTCTGCCGTGGAGGACGAATGCCCGCAGGCCCAATACACCGGCATCGCCTTGGAATACGGCACGGTGCCCTGGACCGAAACCTTGTTCGCTTTGCGCGCCGACCATTGGCTGGCCTTGCACCCCGAGGCCAGTACCGAGCAGGCCCAGCACATTCGCCGAGAACTGCGCCGCGTTTTCTACACCGAAACCGATGCCTGGAAGTTGCAGATATTGACGCAAGCCCGCCAGGCCATGGCCCAAGGCATCGAGGGTTTGGTCGGGGCTTGAGTTTTGCTGGCTTGGCCTGTGCAGAGTCTGTTTTGTGCTGCGGAGTTAATGGGGGTCAGATTCCAATTTATTTGGCGTTCATGATGGCTGATCCCGCCCCGCTGGCGGGTACGCCGCCCTCCGCCAGTCGCTTCGCTCCGATGTTGTCGGGCGGCGCACCCGCCATCGGTGCTGCGAACAAGAGATCTGTTCGCAAAGGGAAAATTCCACACCTTTGGTGAATCACAGAAACTTGTGCTCGCCAACCACTTGCAAGCCCACATCACATAGAAACCGACACGAGCGGGTGTGCGGGCTGACGACATTGGAGCGAAGCGACTGGAGGAGGCCTGCATACCCCGAGATGGCGGTTTGTGAGGGGGAGTCCAAAGCCCTTGCATCTACCAAGGTTCTGTGAAGGCGTGCGAGCCGTGAGATGAGGCGCTAAGAAGGGATGTAGTGCGCCAGCAAGGTCTGCAGGTGCTCGCGAGAACCTGCGACCAAGTGTGGCGACAGCAAACGCAGCACATGTTGGGCGCCGCCAATCAATGCTTGTGCGGCGCTGTCTTCTTCCAAGGCATGGCGCGGGTTGCGCACGTACTCATAGCTCAGCCACCACGTGAGCAAGACCACCATGTGCGTGGCCACCGCTTCGCGCTCGGCGCCTTCGAGTTGCAAAGCGCCTTGGTGGTGCAAGCCGGCAATCAGTTGCACAAAGGCCAGTTGTTTGCGCGCCAGCAAGTCTTTGACCTCGGTTTCCAAGCGCCGGTTGCGGCTGAGCAAGTCGTTGAGGTCGCGGTACAAAAACCGGTGCTCCCACAAACGCTCAAACAGGGAGTGGATGAAAAACCATGCGTCTTCCACATCGCGCACATCGCCAGCGGCTTCGAGCAAGGGGTTGAGTTGCGCCAGGTACTGGTCAAACAAGGCGTTGACCAACTCATCTTTGGCCGGAAAGTGGTAATACAGGTTGCCCGGGCTGATGCGTAACTCAGATGAGATCAGGTTGGTGGAGACATTGGGCTCGCCAAAGCGGTTGAACAGCGACAAGCTGGTCTCGATGATGCGCTGTGCGGTGCGCCGGGGCGCTTTTTTGACCATGGCCAGGTCGGTCTTGCCAAGGTTTCAGCGTTGCGGGCTGCGTGTGCTGCGGCTGGCCGTGCGCGTTGGTTTGGCGACGGGCTTGGCAGTTTTGGCCACCGGGCCTTGGGTCGCAACCCTTTGGGTCGCCGGACGCTTCGCCACCGGTGGTTTGGTCGCTTGGCGTTTAGAAGGGGCAGCCGTTTTGGTGGGTTTGGTGTTGGCCAAGGCTTGCTCCAAGGCCGCGATGCGTGCATGCAGTGCAGCGACATCGTCGGCCGAAGGCCAGCCCAGGCGGTGCATGGCTTTGGCCACGCGTTGCTCAAACAAGGTTTCTAAGCGGTCCCAAGAGCCACCGGCGCGCTCGGTGAGCTGGCTGGCCAAGGTGCTCATGGTGTGGGTGGCTTGGGCGATTTTTTCTTCCGCCACTTGCTGGGTTTGCTGCTGCATGTGCAAGCCGTCTTTGATCAGCGACTCAAACACCTTGCCGCCTTCTTGCTGGGCCTTGGCAAAGGCACCCAGACCAGCGAGCCAGATGTGGTTGGCCGAATCGCGGATGTGGTCCTTCAAT
>CAXNFO010000043.1:0-9385 GCA_964201395.1 Limnohabitans sp. | reverse complement strand
AGCGGGCCGCATCGGGCGGGAATTGCTGCCAAGGTTTCATGGCCCCATTTTGCACAGGCTCTGAGGGATGCGATGCATCTGCCATGCAGCGCATCACCCCAGTGGGTCAGTGGTATGGTGCGGACATGAAAACGCAAATCGATCATTTGGTGGTGGTGGCTTCCACCTTGTCACAAGGGGTGCAATGGTGCGAGGACACGCTGGGCATCACCCCCGGCCCCGGCGGCGAACATGACAAGCAAGGCACCCACAACCGCTTGTTCAAAATTGCCACGCCTGAGCACCCGATGGCTTACTTTGAAATCATCGCCATCCACCCGCATGCCGATCCGGCCCTGCGCTCCAAAAATGCACGCTGGTTTGACATGGACGATCCAGCGGTGCAAAAAAGCGTGGCCGTGCAACCGCGCTTGTTGCACTTTGTGGCCGGCACCTCCGACATTGCCGCGGCGCGCCAGGCCTGGTTCGACCAAGGCATAGACCGGGGCACCACCATCCATGCCAATCGGCGCACCCCCAAGGGTTTGCTGCACTGGCAATTCAGCCTCAGGCCCGACGGTCAGCGCTTGTTCCAAGGCGCCCTGCCCAGCTTGATTCAATGGGGCAAGCCGGGAGACGCCGACCCACAGCGACTGCACCCGCGCAACACCTTGCCACGCTCCAAAGTCAGCTTGGAGCGCCTGAGTGTGAGCCACCCCAACGCCAGCAAACTGCAAGCTGCTTTCGATGCGGTGGGGCTGCGCGGCGTGAACATCACACCAGGTTCAGCGAATGTCAAAGCGGTGTTGAAAACGCCCAAAGGCCTGGTGACTTTGGACAGCGATGGGGTGTGACTTGTGACGCCCCATTGGTCAATCCACATCCATCCCCGGTATATTTAGTGCAGTTGAACCATTACAAAGGTGTGCCCATGTCGAAACCCTGTACATATTCAAGAGTTTTATCGCTGGCACTGTGGTTTGGCGCCTGTGTGTGCGGCTTGTCCGGACCGATGGTCTGGGCCCAAACACCCCCATGGCCCACCAAACCCATCAGCCTGATCGTCACCTACCCGCCCGGCGGCGGGGCCGATGCCATGGCGCGCTTGGTGGCGCCCAAAATGGCCGAGGTGCTGGGGCAAAACGTGGTGGTGGAAAACCGCCCCGGTGCCAGTGGGCAAATTGGTGCGAGCGCTGTGGCCAAGGCCACGCCCGATGGCTACACGCTGATGCTCGATGCATCTTCATTCGCGGTGAACCCGGCTTTGTTTCCCAAGCTGCCTTACGACAGCAGCAAAGCCTTCAAGCCCATCGGGGTGTTGGCCTTGTTTCCCAACGTGGTGTTGATCAACGCCCAGGTGCCGGCCAAAAACATCGCCGAGTTGATCGCCCTGGCCAAGTCACGCAAAGACGCGGTGGCTTACGCCTCATCAGGCAATGGTTCGGCCCAGCATTTGGCAGGTGCTTTGTTTGAGTCGGCGGCCAAAGTGGACATGGTGCACATCCCCTACAAGGGCGGTGGCCCGGCCCTCAATGATGTGATCGGTGGCCAAGTGCCGCTGTTTTTTGGCAACTTGGCCTCCACCCTGCAACATGTTCAGGCGGGCAAATTGCGTGCCCTGGCCATCACCTCCAACAAGCGCGCAACGGCCCTGCCCGATGTGCCCACCCTGGCCGAAGCTGGCGTGAGCGGCAGTGAAATCCATGAGTGGAACGCCATCTTCGCGCCGGCGGGCACGCCCGATGCCGTGGTTGAAAAGTTGGCCGATGCCTTGCAAAAGGCCATGGACACGCCCGAGGTCAAAGCGCGCATCACCCAACTGGGGGGTGAGGTGCAAAAAAGCGGCCCCAAAGCCGCCCACGACTTCATCCAAGCCCAAATGGCCTTGTGGGCGCAGGTGGTCAAGGGCAAAGGCATCGTCCTGGAATGAGCCCAACCGCCGCATGACCCCAGGCCCCAAAGCGGGCGGAGCAGTTCAGGCCACGGCCAGGGGGCGGCTGGCTTTTTCGGCGGTCCAGGCATCGAGCCGGGCACGCGCCTCTTGCCGGTACTGTTGCAACTGTTGGTCGCTGGCGGTCACAGTGGTCAACTCCAAGCGAATGCCGTTGGGGTCAAAGAAATAAATGGACACAACAAACCCGTCGTGATCGACCGGACCAATAACGTCCAAACCCGCTGCGCGCAAACGCGCCAAAGCGGCATGCACCGCCGCCACCGAGTCCACCCGCAAGGCCAAATGGTTCACCCAACGCGGCGTGTTGGGTGAGGGGTCGCTGGCGGTGTTGTCGCCCAGGTCGAAAAACGCCACCGAACTGCCATCGGTCATTTCAAAAAACAAATGCACATACGGGCAGTGCTCACCGGTGCTGGGGATGGTGTCGGCGCGAACGATGTGGGTCAGGGGCAAGCCCAGCAAGTCCTCATAGAAATGGCGCGTCTCTTCGGCGTCTCGACAGCGGTAGGCAAAATGGTGCAGGCCTCTGATGGGGACAAATTCGCTCATGGGGCGCTCCTGGGGTCAACGGTCAGCGGGCAAATGCGCGGTGACCGAGGTCAACCACTGCGGGTCTTGGCTCAAGGTTTCGAGCTCTTCCAAGGCCTCGGCTTGGGTTTGCGTCCAGCGCTTGACGACTTGCACATCGTCGCCATCATGTTCTTGCCACGACAACTCCAGTCGAATGCCATTGGGATCGAAAAAATACAACGACCAGGTTTGTGCACCGACATTGACCGGGCCAATCAAGGACAAGCCTTCGTCTTTGAGGCGTTGGTGCAGCACATCGAACTGGGCTTTGCTGGTGGTGAATGAACAGTGCTGCATGGCGGCAATGGCGTCGCGGTCGCCCACCGACTTGGCGCCTTTGGGCATTTCAAAAAAGGCAACCAAGGTGTCGCCCCCCGCATCGAAAAAATAGTGGCGCAGGTTTTCAAACGGCGGGTTGCCCCGGTTGCCCGGCCCCACCCCCACGCCTGGCGGAACGCGCAAAGCGTGCACCAAGGGCATGCCCATGACCCGGGTGTAAAAGTCCACGGTGGATTTCATGTCCTCGGTGTTGAGGGCCAAATGGTGGATGCCACGGCTGGCCGGGGCTTGGGTGTGGATGGCTCGCAAAGGGGTGGTCATGGTGAACTCCAAACATCAAACGGCGGGTTGCGCCAAACGGAAATAAAGCTGGCCTAGGTCGGGGTCGCGCATCAACTCAGCGCTGTTTTGCACCAAGGCCAGCTGGCCCTTGATCATGACATGGGTGCGGCTGGTGAAGGGCAAGGCGATGTCGAGTTTTTGCTCGACCAAAATCATGGTCAGGCCCTCACCGCGCAAGGTGTTGAGGGCTTGGCGGATTTCCTCCACCACCTTGGGGGCCAAGCCCAAAAAAGGCTCATCGAGCAACAAAAGTTTGGGGCGACTCATCAAGGCGCGGCCAATGGCCACCATTTGTTGCTCGCCCCCAGACAAGGTGCCCGCCAATTGGTGACGCCGCTCAGCCAAGCGGGGAAACAAGCCGTAGACCGCGTCGTAGCGTTGCTGCAAAGCCCGCTGGCGCTGGGACAGTGCCACCGAACCCAGCAGCAAATTGTCTTGTACCGACATGGGCGCAAACACATGCCGACCCTCGGGCACTTGGACCACACCCAGGGCCACGATTTGGTGGCTGGACAAGCCCATCAAATCCACACCATCGAACAAAGCTTGACCTTGGCGGCGCGGCACGGTGCCCGACAAGGCCCCCAGCAATGTGGATTTGCCGGCACCGTTGGGGCCAATCAGGGCCACAGTTTCCCCGGTTTCGACGCGCATGCTCACCGCTTGCACCACCGGCGCCAAGTGGTAGCTGGCCGAGACTTGGTTCAGCTCAAGCATGCTCAGCCTTCACCTGCCCCAAATAAGCAGCCACCACCGCCGGGTCGGCTTGCACCTGCGCTGGGCTGCCTTGCGCAATTTTTTCGCCAAAGTTGAGCACCACCACCCGATGGGCCAGCGCCATCAAAAAGGGCATGTCGTGTTCGATCAGCAACACAGCGATGCCTTGGGCGGCAATGCCCCGGATGATCTCGGCCAAGCGCACGCACTCCGCTGCGGTCAAACCGGCAGCGGGTTCGTCAAACAGCATCAACTGGGGCCGCGCGGCCAAGCCACGGGCAATTTCCAGCAAGCGGCCTTGGCCAAATGACAAGGTGTCCACCGCGGCATCCACGCTGTCACCTAAGCCGACAAAATCAATCCAATGCTGGGCTTGTGCACGCGCCTGCTGTTCGTAGTTTTTGGCCTTGGCGGTGCCCAGCACCACTTGCCACAAAGACAGCGGCACCTGGGTGTGCATGCCAACCATGACGTTTTCAAGAATGCCCATGCTCTCAAAGGGCTTGTTGTGCTGGAAGGTGCGCACAATGCCCCGCGCAGCAAAGGCATGGGTGGGCAAACCGGCGAGCGACTCACCTTTGAAATACATTTCACCCGCCGAGGGCTCAATGGCCCCAGCGATCATGGCAAAGGTGGTGCTTTTGCCCGCGCCATTGGGCCCGATCAAACCCAAAATTTCGCCAGCATGCACCTCCAAGTCCAAGCCCGACACAGCGAGCAAGCCCCCAAAACGCCTCGTCAAGCCGCGCACTTGCAGCAATGCAGATGCTTCAGCCATGGGTCGAAGCTTTCTGTGTCGCACGGCTGGGGCGGATCGCATCCCACAGGCCCATCAAGCCCTTGGGTTGGAACAGCACCACCAAAACCATCACACAACCAAACACCAGCGCATGGTGGTGCCCAATCAAAGGCGAGAGCACAAATGGCAGCAAGTACAACAACACCGCACCCAACACCGCCCCGGCGGCCCGCCCAATGCCGCCAATGATGATCATGAACAACAGCAAAAACACATTTTCCAAACCAAAAATTGTTGGGTTCACCGTGTTGTCGACAAAGGCATACACCACCCCCGCCAAACCCGCCAAAGCGCTGGTCAAGGTGTAGGCAATGATGCGCGTGCGCCGCACATCCACACCCATGGCCGCAGCGGCCTCGGGGTTGTCGCGGGCGGCACGACAAGCGCGGCCAAAGTGCGACTGGTCCAGTCGCCACAAAACCGCCAAGGTGCTCAACATGAGCAAGACAATCACCACCGTGTACGACGGGCCGGTGATGCGCCAACCGGCGATATCGGGCAAGCGGTAATTGGCCAGGCCACCTGTGCCCCCAGTCACTTGCCCGCCTTCGTTGAGCAGCACAATGAACAACTGCGCAAAAGCCAGGGTGGCCAAGGCCAGGTAAAAGCCTTCCAACCGGGTGGCTGGAATGGCCACCAACAAGGCCACCCCCGCACAAAAAATCACCGACGCCAGGAGCGCCAAAGGCAAGGGCCAGCCCAAGTAGGTGATGCCAATCACCACGCTGTAGGCACCCAGCCCATAAAAACTGAAATGTGAAAACGCCACTTGCCCGGCGATGCCAAACAAAAAGTTGTAGCCCAAAGCCAAGGTGATCCACAGCAAAAGTTTGCGGTACACATCGTTGTGGTACGAGCCCAGACCAAACGCCAGCGCCGAGAGCAACACCGCGGCCAACCACCACGGCCAATGGCGCTTCATACCCGACCCTCGCGGGCCAGCAGCAAGCCTTTGGGGCGCACCAGCAAAAAAACAATCAGCAGCAACAAAGGCACGCCCATGGCCAAACCGGGCGGCACGGGGGCATAACGCACGGTCATTTGCTCGACAAACGCCAAGATCAAACCGCCCAGCAAAGCGCCTTCCACCCGCCCCACTCCGCCGATGACCAAGGCGGTGAAGCCCTGGATCGCCAAGGGCATGCCCATCAGGTAATGGGCCGATACGTTGGGCGCCGCCAGCACGCCCGCCAAACCGGCCACCACCGCGCCCATGGCGAACGAAAACGCCGTCACCCGCCCCAAGTGAATGCCCATCAAGGCCGCCGCGCGGCGATCAATGGCCACCGCCTCAAACGACTTGCCGTGCAAGGTGCGCTCAAAAAAGAACCACACCGCTGCAAACACAGCCGCGGTCAAGGCCACAATGAAAAAGCTTTGATAAGAGCCGGCCAACCAACCCAACTCCAAGCGGCCAAAGCCAAAGGCCGCTGGGACGGGCTGTGGATCAGGGCCAAAGCCAATCGAGATGGCCTCACGAAACACCACCAACATGCCCAACAAGGCCAAAATGGGCGCCAGCGGTGGCGCACCCGCCTCGACCAAAGGGCGCACGGTGAGCCGCTCGGTGAGCCAGCCGACCCCAAACATCATGACCACCATCACAGCCAACCCCACGGGGTAAGGCCAATTCCAGTTGTTGAGCATGACCACACCGGCAAACGCAGCCATCATGGCCCATTCGCCCACCGCAAAGTTGATGATGCCCGTCGGCCGGGTCATCAACAAATAGGCCAGGGCCACCAAACCGTAAATGCAACCGCTGGCAGTGGCCCCAACGACCAATTCAAAAAAATCATTCATTGGGGCAGGGTCTGCGGCTTATTTGGACCCCACATGAACCACTTTGCCCTGCTTGTCGCCCTCGTACACGCGCACCACCATGCCATTGGTGTCAAAGCCTGTGCGCTTGCCATCGGCAAAGGTGTATGCCGAGCCAACGGCACCCATCACGCCCACAAAGCCCTTGGTGGCCTGCATGGCTTCGCGGATTTTTTCCTTGTCCACACCGCCGGCGCGGCGAATGGCATCGGCCACCAGCATCACACCGTCATAGCCATAGCCGTTCAGGTTGTAAGGCTCGGTGCCCACTTCCTTTTTGTAAGCGTCAATGAAACGCTTGGTCTCGGGCTTGCTGGGGTCGAAGGCGTCGACAAAGGTCACGCCATCCATCAGGCCCTTGGCCACATTGGTGTAGACCGGCACCGACAGGTTGTAGTTGCCCAAAATCGGCATCTTCAAACCCAGTTGGCGGTAGCTGCGCAAGATCAAGGTGTTTTCAGGGGTGACCACACCGGTCATGAACAGCGCTTCGGGGTTGGCGGCACGGATCTTTTGCATCTGCGCATCGGCGGAGGTCGATCCACGCGGGACCATTTCTTCGGCCACGATTTGGATGCCCGCCTTTTCCAAACCCGCTTTGAAGAACCGGTTGGTGAGTTGGCCCAGGTCAGAGTTTTCGGTGATCAAGGCCACCCGCTTGTAGTTGCGGTTGGCAGCGTAAGCCAGCAAGGTGGCAATCTGGGTCGACCCCAATGGGCCGGTTTGCCAAAAATTGGGGTTGCTGACCTGGGTGGTCAAGGTGTCGCCGCCGTTGGAGGGCGTCATGTGCGGGGTCTTGGTCTCCAAGGTCACCGTCTGCGCTTGTTGGGTGGCGGGGGTCAGCGAGACCGACAAAATGAACGCCACCCCAGAGTCGACCAATTTGCGCGCAGCGGTGGCCGACACGTCGGGCCGGCCCTGATCGTCCTCGACCAGCAATTCAATTTGGCGACCCAAGATGCCACCGCGGGCATTGATCTCTTTGACCGCATAAGTGGCCCCTGCGGCCACCGGCTCGGCATAGGGCTTGGCAGGGCCGACGCGGTCGGTGATCATGCCAATCTTGATGGTGTTTTGTGCCAGCGCAGGCAAAGCGGTCAATGCAGCGCTCAGCATGGCGGCGTGCAAAGCGCGG
The DNA here is from genome assembly GCA_964201395.1 of Limnohabitans sp. Lineage (GTDB taxonomy): Bacteria > Pseudomonadota > Gammaproteobacteria > Burkholderiales > Burkholderiaceae_C > Limnohabitans. Next base: position 1,789 of record CAXNFO010000043.1, on the reverse strand, counting down.
CGGGTCCAAGAAGGGGCTTTTTGTGTCATTTGTGGTCTCCGGTTCGGTCTTAGAAGTGGATGGAAAAATCAAGCATATTGGCTGGCCACGCGCATGGCCAAGCTGCCCAGGCCTTGCACGCCCGCTTCGATCCAATCGCCAGGGACCACCGGGCCCACACCCTCAGGGGTGCCCGTCATGATCACGTCGCCAGGTTGCAAGGTATAAAAAGAAGAAGCAAATTCGATCAAGCGCGGCACATCAAAAATCAAGTCGCGGGTATTGGCTTGCTGCCGCGTTTGGCCGTTGACATGCAACCAAAGATCCAACTGCCCAGGGTCTGGCACCTCATCGGCGGTGACCAGCCATGGGCCAAGAACGGCATAGCTATCGATCGACTTGCGAAAGCATTGGAACTCTGGGCCACGCAGCGTCATGTCCAAAGACAAGCTGTAAGCCGCCACATGGACCATCGCATCGGCGGCTTTGACTTGGCGGCAAGTTTTGCCAATCACCACCGCGAGCTCGACCTCGTGGTCGTTGCGCCGTTCGGGAAAACGCAAAACGATTTCATCGCTCACGCCAATCAGCGAGGTGCCGGCCTTGAGGAACATGCCCCAATCGCCAATGGTGGTGATGGCCCGGCCATGGCCAATGTTGCTGTCCTGGGCGCTTTCTTGCGCATGGGCTTTGTAGTTGATGGGCGCGCCAATGATCTTGCCCGGGTTGGCCACCGGCGGGTCGTAGTGCACCGCGCTGGCCGCATGCTTTTGCCCCGTGCGTTCAGCTTCCACAATGCCGGGCCGCAGCTCATTCAGGTGGGCAATCAACACATCGTGGCTGGGAAATGGGTAACGCTGGCTGGGCAGAGCTTGCAAAGCGGCGCTGACATCGGTCACTTCCTCGCCCTCGACCAAACCCAAACGCCCGCCATTGAATCTGCACAATTTCATGGGTAAAACCACTTTACTCTGGCTTGGGCGAAACAGGCAACATGCCCGTCAAAAGCGCACCGCGACCACAAATCAGTGTGTCACATGAACATGCACAGACCTATCGGATTAACACCTAGAAAAGCGCCCATCCCTTGCCATCTTGAGGAGCGCCGTGAACCAATGGCATCACTGCGCGCACCTCGGCGGTGGTGCGTCTGATGGACGATGGGCTAAAACCGCCGGCGCCAACCCAAGGCGAAAAAATCCTCGCCATTGGCACCATAGTTGTTCATCAAGTCATAAATGGTGCAGCGGTGGTGCAAACGGGCAAACCATTCTGATTTGGGATTCTTGGGGGACGAGGCCGTGAGTTCGAGCATCAAAAAATTCAGTGTGCGGCTGCCTTGATCGTTGACGCCCCGCTCCAAGGGGCTGATGATGTTGGTGTAAGAAATACCCAGCGGACCCGCACGCACATCAACGGCCAATGTATCCCTGCCAGGCAAGCCACTCCAGCGCAGCACCGGGGCTACGGCCACTTCACTGAGGGTGGCTTGTCCCCATTGCTGGCCCAGCATGGCGTCCAACTCCAACTCAAGGGGCCAATTTTCCGCAAGCCATAAACGTTTGCTGGCAGTCACCGCCAAGATGTAATGATTTTTGAATTCGCTGCGGCCCACCAAAAAACTGGCGGGCTCTTGGTTGTGGTATTGGCCGGCATACACACCCATGGTCCAGTCACCATCATTGGCACATACGGGCATGGCCAGCAGCCCCGTGCACAGGGCCCAACCCAGCCGATGGGTCACGGCTTTCTTCATCTGGCTGCGCCAGTCCGCGATAAAAAATAGGGCTTTCATGGCAGTTCAAAAAGT
>CAXNFO010000042.1:0-9480 GCA_964201395.1 Limnohabitans sp. | reverse complement strand
TGGATTGGCCTGCTGACCACGGGCGGCACCCCCAAGCCCATCATTGAGCGCTACCACCGCGAGTTGGTGAAAATTTTGCAGTCCCCCGAGATTCGGCAAAAACTGGAAGAGATGGAGTTCGAGGTGATCGCCTCCAACCCCGATCAGTTTGCCGCCTGGATCGCCACCGAAATTCCACGCTGGGGCAAGGTGATCAAGGCCACCGGCGCCAAGGCCGACTGAGGTTTTTGCACCAGTTGCCGCCCATTCGGGTGGTGTGCGCCGACAATACCGCCCATGGCCCTGCGGGGCTTGTTTTATTCAGAGGAGTTTGTATGAGTCCAGAAATGTCCCAAACCTTGACCCAGACCGGCGCTGGCACGCCCATGGGCAATTTGATGCGCCGCTATTGGGTGCCGGTGGTCATGTCCAGCGAAATCGCTGAAGCCGATGGCCCGCAGGTGCGGGTGCAAATCATGGGCGAAAAGCTGCTGGCTTTCCGCGACTCCGATGGCTTGCCCGGTTTGATCAGCGAGTTTTGCTCGCACCGCGGCGTGTCGCTGTTTTTTGGTCGCAACGAAGAAAAGGGCATCCGCTGCTCTTACCACGGCGTCAAATTCGACCGCCTGGGCAACTGCGTGGATGTGCCCTCTGCGCCGCAAATGTGCGACAAGATGAAAATCGTGGGCTACCCCTGCATCGAGCGCGGTGGCGTGGTCTGGGCTTATATGGGGCCGGCCGAGCATCAACCCGCTGAGCCCGAGGTGGAATGGTGCACCCTGCCGCCCAGCCATGTGTTTGTGTCCAAGCGCTGGCAGCGTTCCAATTACCTGCAGGCCATGGAGGGCGGGATTGACACCGCCCACGTGTCGTATGTGCACAGCATGGACGTGACCACCGACCCCATGCACCGGGGTGTCAAGGCGCTGGATTACATCAAGGCCGACGGCAATGTGGTGTTCAACATCGAAAAAACCGAATTTGGCATGACCTTGTTGGGCCGCCGAATGGGTGAGCCCGACAGCTACTACTGGCGCATCACGCAGTGGTTGTTTCCCTGGTACACCTTGATCCCACCGTTTGGCGATCACGCCTTGGGCGGCCATGTGTGGGTGCCCATCGATGACCACAACTGCTGGGCCTGGAGCATCAATTACCGGCCCGAAGCCCCGCTGGGCGAAGAGGAGCTGCACCACATGCATGCAGGTCGTGGCATCCACAACGAATACGAAGCCCCTGGCAGCTTTGTTCCCAAGGCCAATTCAGACAACGATTACCTGATCGATCGCAAAGCCCAAAAAGAGCGTCGTTTGTACAGTGGTGTGGCTGGCATCGCCGCGCAAGACTATTCATTGCAAGAGAGCATGGGCCCCATCCAAAACCATGCCGAAGAAAAGATATTGCCCACCGACCGCGGCATCGTGATGGCGCGGCGCATGCTTTACGAGGCAGCCACCGATCTGGCCAAAGGTGCCACGCCGCCGGCGCTGAATGCCGTGGCCCATCGGGTGCGCGCCGCCGGTGTGTTGCTGGACAAAGCCCAAGACCCGGTGACGTGGGCCAAGGAGCATTTGGCGAATGACTTGACCAAACCGGTTTACACCCTGTGATGCGCTGGCACAGACCCTGTCAGGCTGGCCTGCATTTGGCCTGGGCGGTCGGCCTTTTGTTGGGCCATGCCAGCGCCCTGGCACAAGAATGGGCGCCCAGCAAAACCGTGCGCATTGTGGTGCCCATTGCGGGCACCACCAACGACACCTTGGCGCGATTGGTCGCACCCAAACTGGCCGAGGCACTGGGGCAAGCCGTGATCGTTGAAAACCGGCCTGGTGCAGGCGGCAACATTGGATCCGCCTTTGTGTCCAAAGCCGACCCCGATGGCCATACCTTGTTGGTGGGCTACAACGGGCCGATCGCCATCAACCCCACCTTGATGAAGAACGCGCTCGATCCGGTCAAGGACTTGACCCCCGTCACCTTGGCCATGAAGGGTGCTCAGTACCTGGTCGTCAACCCGGCCGCAGGCGTTTCCAATGTGCAAGAGTTGGTGCAAAGCGCCAAGAAAAATCCCAACAAATGGTCATATGCCTCGGTGGCTGTGGGCAGTGGCTCGCACCTGACCATGGAAATGCTGAAGATGGCGGCCGATATCAACCTCACCCATGTCCCCTACAAAGGCGGCGGAGAAGCGATTGGTGCTTTGGTCGCCGGGGACGTGCAAGCGGCCTTTTTTGTGCCCGGCAATGTGCAGCAATTCGCCAAGGACGGGCGCTTGCGGTTGCTGGCATCCACCGGGCGCAAACGCTATGCCAGCACACCCGATGTGCCGACCATGATCGAGCTGGGTTTCAAAGACTTTGAGGCCACCGTGTGGGCCGGCTTTCTGTTACCGGCCAAAACCCCCAAGCCCATCGTCGATCGCTATCACCGCGAGCTGACCAAGGTGCTGCAAAGCCCAGAGGTGGCCGACAAATTGCGCCAAATAGAGTACGACGTGGTGACATGTACCCCTGATGAGTTTTCGGCCTGGATCAAAACCGAAATTCTTCGTTGGGGCCAGATCATCAAGGTCACCGGCTCCAAGGTGGATTGAACATGGACCGCTTGAAAAACAAGGCCGCCTTGATCACCGGCGCGGGCGCGGGCATTGGCGCGGCCACCGCGCGCTTGTTTTGTGCCCAAGGCGCGCGGGTGTGTTTGCTGGACGCCAACCCCCAGGCCTTGAAAGACACCCAAGCCAAACTGCTGGCTGAATTTCCCCAGGCCAGCGTGCACACGGCCCAAGCCGATATCGCCGATGAAGGGCAAGCGCAGGCGGCTGTGCAGACGGCTGTGGCGGCGCTAGGGGGCTTGGATGTGTTGGTCAACAACGCGGCCATGCGAAATTATTCGGCCTTGGCCGATGCCACCCCTGCCGAGTGGCAGGCGATGGTGGGCGTCAATTTGGTGGGCACGGCCACCATGAGCCGCTGGGCCTTGCCGCATTTGCGTGCCAGTGGGCGCGGCAGCATCGTCAATGTGTCATCGGCCCATGCGCTGATCGGGCGCAAAGGCATGGGCTTGTACGACAGCACCAAGGCCGGGATGCTGGCCATGACCCGCACACTGGCTTTTGAAGAGGTGCTGCACGGCGTGCGTGTGAATGCCGTGTGTCCCGGTTCGACCTTCACCGACTTTCACATTGGCCGCGCCGTGGCGGCTGGCAAATCGCCCGAACAACTCAAAACCGAGCGCGCAGGCAATTCCTTGATGGGCCGTTGGGCCGAGCCGCAAGAAATGGCCTGGCCGATTGTGTGGCTGGCCTCGGACGAAGCGTCCTTCATCACCGGTGCCACCTTGATGGCCGATGGCGGTTTGTCCATCATGTGAGACCGCATGCTTGCGCGTGCTTTGAAGTCAGCCGGGTTTGGCACAATGACTTGGCAGAAATGCACTTCAGGAGGCAGCATGGCGCAACGCAACTTTTTTTCAGGCTTGGCCCTTTGGGGCTGCGTGCTGTTCTCGGCGGCTTGGGGCCAAGAGATGGCGCGGGTGGTTTCCACGACGCCAGTGATCCAAACGGTCACGGTCACTGAGCCCAGTTGCACCAGTGTGGGCAACGCACCGGCCTTGTGTGGGCAAGTCACCCAGTTGCAAAACCGCATCACCCATTACAACGTGGTTTATGAGTACGGCGGCAAGTCTTACAGCGTGGCTTTGGCCCAGGACCCGGGACCTTGGTTGCCCATCCAAGTCACCCCCGTGGTTGAAATGGCCCCGCCCATGCCCCCGCCCATGGCACCCACTTCTGTGTGGGTGAGCGCACCGGCGCCGCCCCCGCCCCCGCCCGTGGTCATGTTCCCCTATCCTTATGGGCATGCGCCGGTTTATCGGCCCTTTCCTTTTTCGGTGCACTTTGGTTTTTATGGCGGTCGCGGTTACCGGCATTGGCGTTGAGGTCGAACACCGCTGTCGCATGTGCGGTTGACCTGCCATTGGGGCTTGGCGATACTGAACTTGCCTTTATTTGCCGCTGTGGCGGTCACCGCCGCCACCTTTGAAACCTATTTGACGGGGCGCAGCGTTGCCCCAGGCGATACAGCCTGAACTTTGGCTGACATCGCTGGAAAGTTTTTTTTGCCCCCAATTTTTCATGGATGGCGCATCGCTGGCGCGGCCAGCTCATTGCAGTTCATGCAATCGGCGCTGCTGACCCAATCCTTTGGCGCTTACGTGGCCTTGTTGGCCGAAGAGCGTGGCTGGAGCAAGACCTCTTTGGCCGGTGCGGCGGCGATGCAATCGCTGGAGGCGGCCATTTTGGGGCCCTTGCTGGGTTGGGTCATGGATCGCTTTGGCCCGCAGGCCATGATCCGCTGGGGGGTCGTTGTCTTCGCCATTGGGTTTGTGGCCTTGGCCCAAATCGAATCCATCTCTGGGTTTTATGTCAGTGCCCTCATCTTGGCGGTGGGGGCCAGCTTGTGTGGCTACTTTCCGCTCACCGTGGCCATCATCCACTGGTTTGAGCGCCAACGCGCACGGGCTTTGTCGGTGCTGAGTTTGGGCCTGGCCCTGGGCGGCCTGGCGGTGCCCTTGGTGGCCTGGTCGATGCACAGCTTTGGTTGGCGCGCCACGGCCATGGCCTCGGCGGTGGTGGCATTGGTGATTGGCATTCCCTTGGCCGCGGTGATCCGGGGTCGACCCGAGGACATGGGTTTGACGGTGGATGGCGTGCCCAAACCCCATCCCTTGACCGCCCCAGATGCCGTTCATGGGGGCAGCACCGGTGTGGAGTTCACCGCGCGGCAAGCCTTGCGCACCCAGGCGTTTTGGCTGCTGGGTTTGGGCCACGGTGTGGCCTTGTTGGTGGTCACAGCGGTCAATGTGCATGCCATCAGTCACATGAAAGAGGACCTGGGCTATACCGTGGCCGAGGCCGCGTGGTTCATTTTGTTGATGACCGTGGGGCAGGTCATTGGCGTGCTGTCCGGTGCCTGGATGGGCGACAAGTACGACAAGCGGCGCGTGGCGGCCACCTGCATGCTGATGCACGGCAGTGGTTTGATGCTGCTGACCTATGCCACCCATTCGGCTGAGTTGGTGGCTTTTGCTTTGTTGCATGGCATCGCCTGGGGCTTGCGTGGGCCCTTCATGCAAGCCCTGCGTGCCGATTACTTTGGGCGCAATGCGATCGGCATGATTTTGGGCTTGTCTGCGGTGATCATTGCCCTGGGCCAAGTGGCCGGCCCATTGGTGGCTGGGTTTTTTGCCGATCTGACAGGCAATTACCGCTTGGGTTTCACCGTGCTGGCCTTGACGGCCTGTGCCGGGTCGGTGTTGTTTTTGATGGCCAAACCGCCGCGATTGCCAACGACAGATTGAGCCAACCCTTGGCAAATTGGGCAAGGAGCCGGTCTCCACCCATGGATTAAGATGGTGCGCAATGGCAAGTATGGTCTGAACCAGTCCCGCATTGTCAGTCGCTCAGCGACCTTTGAAACCCACACGAGCCAACATCCCATGGGCCTGACCCTGTACGAAAAAATCTGGCATGCACACAAAGTGCTTGATGGCGACGATGGCCAAAGCCTGTTGCATGTGGCCCGCCATTTGGTGCATGACGGGTCGGTCCATGCTTTTCAATTTTTGAAAGAAAAGGGCTTGAGCGTGCGCCGCCCTGACCAGGTGGTGGCCACCCCCGACCACGGCATTTCCACCCGCAGCCATGTGCTGGCGGCCATCACCGACACCGAGCAGCGCCGAGTGGTCGAACGGTTGGTGGAAAACACCCAAGCCCACGGCATCTTGCACTTTCCGCTGGGCGACCCGCGCCAAGGCATCGTGCATGTGGTGGGGCCTGAGCAAGGCCTGACCCAACCCGGCATGGTGTTGGTGTGTGGCGACTCCCACACCTCCACCCATGGGGCTTTGGGTGCTTTGGCTTTTGGTGCGGGTGCGAGTGAAATCACCCATGTGCTGGCCACCCAGTCCACCTGGCAGCGGCGCTCCAAAACCCTGCGTGTGCGGGTCGAGGGCGAGCGGGGTGCACACGTCAGCGCCAAAGATGTGATCTTGGCCATCATTGCCAAGCTCGGCTCCAATGGCGCTGCGGGCCATGTCATCGAATACGCCGGCTCCGTCATCCGCGCCATGAGCATTGAGGAGCGCTTGACGGTGTGCAACATGTCCATCGAGGCCGGTGCCCGCGCGGGCATGGTGGCGCCCGATGACACCACCTTTGCGTATTTGCATGGCCGCACGTATGCGCCCAAAGGGGCCCTGTGGGAGCAGGCCTTGGACCATTGGCGCAGCTTGCCCTCGGATGTGGATGCGCGCTTCGACATCGACATCGCGCTCGATGCCCATGCGCTCGAACCCATGGTCACTTGGGGCAACAGCCCGCAAGACGGCTTGCCCATCACTGCCCGTGTGCCCAACCCCCAAGACGAGCCCGACAGCGAAAAGCGCGCCGGCATGGAGCGCGCATTGGCCTACATGGGCTTGCAAGCCGGCATGGCGCTGCAAGACATTGCGGTCGATCAGGTGTTCATTGGCTCGTGCACCAATGGCCGCATCGAAGACCTGCGCGCTGCGGCCGCGGTGGCGCGCTTGGGACAGGCCAAGGTGCCGGTGCTGGTTTCGCCCGGATCGACCCGGGTCAAGCTCGAGGCCGAGCGTGAGGGCTTGGACCAGATTTTCAAACAGGCCGGGTTTGAGTGGCGCGAATCGGGTTGCTCGATGTGCGTGGGCATGAACGGCGATTTGGTGTCCTCTGGCAAGCGCTGCGCCTCCACTTCCAACCGCAATTTTGTGGGTCGCCAAGGACCGGGCAGCCGCACCCATTTGATGGGCCCGGCGATGGCCGCTGCGGCCGCCTTGACCGGCCGATTGACCGATGTTCGCAGCCTGGTGAAATGACATGAAAGCATTTGTGGTGGAAGACGGCGTGGCCGTTCCGTTTGATCAGGCCGATGTGGACACCGATCAAATTTTGCCGGCGCGCTATCTGCGCCGACCTCGCCAAGGTGGCTACGGTCAATTCTTGTTTCGTGACGTGCGCTTCAACGACGATGACAGCGAGCGCCCCGACTTCATCTTGAACCAAGCGCCTTACCGCAGCGCCACCGTCATGGTGGCGGACCGCAACTTTGGCTGCGGCTCCAGCCGCGAGCAAGCGCCTTGGGGTTTGGTGGACCACGGCATCCGCTGTGTGATCGCCGCCGACTTTGGCGATATTTTTTACCTCAACTCGCTCAAAACAGGCTTGCTGCCAGTGCAATTGGACATTGCCATTTGCGTGCGCATGCGTGAGCAACTGCACGCCCAGCCGGGCGCCCACGTGCGGGTGGACTTGCCTGCCCAAACCGTGACCGGGCCGGATGGCCAGGTCTATGCTTTTAAGATGGACGCATTTCGCAAGAAATGTTTGGTCGAGGGACTCGATGAGATCGGTGTCACCTTGCAGCATGACGCCGCCCTCAAGTCCTTTGAGGTGCAATACCGCCAAGCCCACCCTTGGCTTTTTAACCTTTGAATCGCATGGAACACTCCAACAAAACCGCGCGCCAATTGTTTGAAGACATCAAGGCCAACCCGACCCGCCGCCGCTTTGGCTTTGGCAAACGCCCGGCCATCATCAACATCGACTTGCAAAAAGCCTACACCTGCGTGGGTGAGTTTGCCACCGCCTACGAAACCGATCCGCAGCAACTGGCCTATGTGAACCAAATCTCCAACGCCTTGCGCGCCAAGGGTGGGCCGGTGGTGTGGACCTATGTGGCCTACATGGAATCGGGCGAGGACTGTGGCATTTGGGGCACCCGCACCAACACCCCCGACTCTTTGCAAAACATCAAGGTCGGCTCGCGCCGCTCTGAGTTCGATGACCGCTTGCAGATCGATCACCAGCGCGATGTGGTCATCAACAAACGCATGGCCTCGGCCTTCCATGAAACCCACCTCAACTCGGTGTTCAATTTCCACGGCATTGACACCGTCATCGTCACGGGCGGGTCCACCTCGGGTTGCGTACGTGCCACGGTGGTGGATAGCCTGTCGCGCAGTTTCCGCACCATCGTGCCCGAGGAGTGTGTGGCCGATAAACACGAGAGCCCGCACTTTGCCAATTTGTACGACATGTCAGTGAAGTACGCCGATGTGATGTCGGCCAAAGAGGTGTTGGCCTATCTCGAAGGTTTGCCGTCATGAAACGCGATCCGGGCTACTACGACTTTTTGCCCTATCAAGACCGCCCCCCCATCCGCTGGCCCAATGGCGCGCAGTTGGCCTTTTGGGTGGCGCCCAATATTGAGTTTTACGAACTCGACCCCCCACCCAACCCCAAGCGCACCCCATGGCCCAGGCCCATCCCTGATGTGCAGGCTTACTCGTACCGCGACTACGGCAACCGAGTGGGTGTGTGGCGCATGATGGAGGCCATGGACCGCTGCGGCGTGCGCGGCAGCGTGTCGCTCAACGTGGCTTTGTGTGAGCACCACCCCGAGATCATTGCCGCCTGTGTCGAGCGCGGATGGGAGTTTTACTCCCACGGCACCTACAACACCCGCTATGTGTTTGACATGACGCCGGACCAAGAGCGCGAACTCATCCGCGACTCGATCGACACCATCAAAAAACACACCGGTCAAAAACTCGACGGTTGGCTCTCGCCGGCGCTGTCCTACACCGACCAGACCTTGAACCTGGTAGCCGAAGCTGGGTTGACCTATGTCTGCGATTTGTTCCATGACGACCAACCTGGCCCGGTCAAGGTGCCGCATGGGCGCTTGGTCAGCATGCCGTACTCGCTGGAGATGAACGACGCCATCGCTTTCAGCGTCAACTGGGTCACGCCGCACCGTTACGGTGAAATGATCAAGCGCCAATTTGACCGCTTGTATGCCGAGGGCGAGCAATCGGGCACGGTGATGTGCATTCCCTTGCACCCGTATTTGATTGGCCAGCCCTATCGCATGAAAGCCTTTGAAGAAGCCTTGGCCTACATCACCGGGCACGACAAGGTGTGGTTGGCCACCGGGCGCGAAATCGCCCAACACTTTTTGGACCACGATTACCGTGCGTTTGAGCAAGCCTCGATACCTGTGGGAGAAGCCCCATGATCGCCCAAGACTATCTGCGCTACCCCAAACGCCAATACGGCATGGACCACGACCGTTACGACTGGTCGATGCTGCCCGATCGCGCGCCGGTGCAATGGCCCGGCGGTGCCCGTATTGCCTTGTGGGTCACGGCCTCTTTGCAGTGGTTTCCGCTGAACCAAAAGGGCGTGCCCTTCAAGCCGGTCGGTTCTTTGCAAACCGCCTACCCCGATTTGCGCCACTACACCTTGCGCGATTACGGCAACCGGGTGGGCATCTACCGCATCATGAAGGAGCTGCGCGCGCGCAACATCCCGGCCAGCGTGCCCATCAACGCGGCGGTGGCGGCGCGCTATCCCTCCTTGGCCCAAGCCTGTGTCGATCTCGGTTGGGAGTTGATGGGGCACGGCTTGGACATGGACCATGT